>DATMCA010000030.1:0-6394 GCA_035559015.1 Umezawaea sp.
TGTCCTCGTTCGCCACGTGATCATCTCCTCTGGCGTTGGCGGCGGTCACGTGGCTCACGACAGCTCGTTGTCGAGCAGGTCGAACAACTCGTCCGCGGTGGCGGAACCGAGGTCGTCGTCCTGCGGCGCTCCGGCGTCCAGCCCAGCGAGCAGATCGCGCAGTCGGGCCGCGATCACCTGCTTCTCGGCGTCGTCCGGTGCGGCCGTGCCCAGTGCGGCGGCCAGTCGGTCCAGTTCGGTGTGCACACCGGAGGTGCTCGCCGCGTCCTCGATCGGCACGATGGTGCCGAGGTGCTGGGCGAGCGCCGTCGGTGACGGGTAGTCGAAGATCAGCGTGGCCGGCAGGCGCAGGCCCGTCGCCGCGGTGATCTGGTTGCGGAACTCCACGGCGGTCAGGGAGTCGAAGCCGAGTTCCAGGAAGCCGCGGCCGGGTTCGACGGCGGTGTGCGACTCGTAGCCGAGCACCGTGGCCGCGTGCTGCCGGACCAGGTCGAGGATCGCGCGGTCGCGGTCCACACCGGCCAGTCCGGCGAGCCTGGCGGACAACGAGACCTCGGCGACCGCGGCTTCGGCGGCCCTGCGGACCGGCACCTTCACCAGGCCCCGCAGCAGCGGCGCGAGGGTTCCGGCGGCGGCCTGCGACCGCAGGACCGCGTGGTCCAGGTTGATCGGCACCAGCCCGGCGAGGTCGTGGCCGAGGGCGATGTCGAACAGCTCCAGGCCCTCGCTGGGCTTGAGCGGTGCGACGCCGGCCCGTGCCATGCGCTGGATGTCGGCCTCGGTGAGGTCGGCGCCCATGCCGTCCTCGGTGACCCACAGGCCCCACGCGACCGAGGTCGCGGGCAGCCCGGTCGCCCTGCGGCGCTGGGCCAGCGCGTCCAGGTAGGCGTTGGCCGCGGCGTAGTTGCCCTGGCCCGCCGCCCCGAAGACGCCGCCGGTGGAGGAGAAGAGGACGAACGCGGCCAGGTCCAGATCGCGGGTCAGCTCGTGCAGGGTGGTCGCCGCGTCGACCTTCGGCCGCAGCACGCGGTCGATCTGGTCGGCGGTCAGCGAGGTGATCGTGGCGTCGTCCAGCACACCGGCGGTGTGCACCACGGCGGTCAGCGGGTGGTCGGCGGGAACACGGGCCAGCAGCGAGGTCACGGCGTCGCGGTCGGCCACGTCGCAGGCGACGAAGTCGACCGCGGCCCCGCGAGCCACGAGCCGGTCGCGCAGGTCCTCCGCGCCGGGAGCGGCGAGGCCGCGCCGACTGGTGAGGACCAGGTTCCGGATGCCGTGCTCCGCCACCAGGTGTTCGGCGACCAGGCCGCCGAGGGTGCCGGTGGCGCCGGTGACGAGCACCGTGCCGTTGACGTCCAGCGCCGTCGGGTCGGCGGCCAGACCCGCCCTGGCGAGCCGGGGCGCGAACGCGGTCCCGTTGCGCAGGGCCAGTTCCGGCTCACCGGCGGCGAGCGCTGCGGTCAGCGCCAGGTAGGAGGCGTCCTCCTCGTCCAGGTCCACCAGCGCGAAGCGGCCGGGGTTCTCGGCCTGGGCCGAGCGGACCAGGCCGCGGGCGGCGGCGTTGGCGAGGTCGAGCACGTCGTCGTCAGCGCCGACGGCGACCGCGTTGCGGGTGACCAGCACCAGGTGTCGGTCGTCGTTGGCGGTGTCGGCGAGCCAGGTGCGGAGCAGGTCCAGCACGCCGGTCGTGGCGGAGCGGACCGAGGTGTCCTGGCTGGCGACGAAGGACGCGAACACCACGTCCGCGTTCTCCCGGACCAGCTTGACGCCCGCGGATTCGAGGCCCGCGCCGACCTTCAGCTCGTCGTCGCCGAGCACCGCGTAGGTGACGTCGGTGGGCGGCGTGCCGGGCGTGACCGAGGTCCACTCGACCCGGTACAGCGACTCGACGTGGGCCGGGGCACCCGCGAACTGGTCGGCCGAAATTGCCCGCAGCGCGAGGGACTCCACCGACGCCACCGGGGCTCCGGTGGCGTCGGCGAGCTGGATCGCCACCGACTCGCCCGTCGCGGAGAGCTTGACCCGCAACGACTTCGCGCCGGTCGAGTACAGCCGGACCCCGCTCCAGGCGAACGGCAGGAGACCGTCGCCGGAGGCCAGGCCGCCCGCGCCGATGGCGTGCAGCGCGGAGTCGAGCAGCGCCGGGTGGACGCCGTAATCGCTCGTGTCGGTCTCGGCGGGGAGGGCTACTTCGGCGAACACGTCGTCGCCGAGCCGCCAGGCCGCGCCGAGGCCCTGGAACAGCGGGCCGTAGCCGAACCCGGCGACCGCGAAGCCGTAGTAGACGCCGTCCACGTCGATCTTCTCGGCACCCGTCGGCGGCCACTGCGCGAGGTCGAAGCTCGGGATGTCCGACTCCACCAGGGAACCGGTGGCGTGGCGGGTCCACAGCTCGTCGCCGGTCCTGCTGTGCAGGGCGAACGGGCGCGCGCCGGACGCGTCGGGAGCGCCGACCACGGCCTGGAGCTGCACGGACCCGGTCCTCGGCAGGACCAGCGGCGACTGGAGGGTCAGCTCCTCCAGAGCACCGCAGCCGACCTGGTCACCGGCCCGCAGAGCGATCTCCACGAAGGCCGTGCCGGGCAGCAGGACCACGTCGTGGACCTCGTGCTCGGCCAGCCACGGGTGCGTTTCCAGGGAAAGCCTGCCGGTGAACAGGAAGCCGTCCGCGTCGGCCAGCGGCACGGCCGCGCCGAGCAGCGGGTGGTCCGCCGACGAGAGCCCGGCCGAGGAGACGTCGACCATCATGGCCGCGTCCTCCAGCCAGTACCGCGAGGTCTGGAACGCGTAGGTGGGCAGCTCGACCTGGCGAGTGGCGCGACCGGCGAAGAAGGCCCGCCAGTCGACGTCGACGCCGTGGACGTGGAGTTCGGCGAGCGCCGTGGTCAGCGTGGCGACCTCGGCGCGGTCCTTGCGCAGCACCGGCACGGCGGTCACGTCGGCCTCGGCGGCCATCGCCGTGAGGACGCCGTCGGGGCCGACCTCCAGGAACGTCGTGACACCCAGGCGGGTCAGCTCGGTCAGCGAGTCGGCGAACCGGACCGCGTCACGCACGTGGCGGACCCAGTACTCCGGGTCGGTCACGTCGCCGAGCACCGGGACGCGCGGCGTGGAGTAGGTGAGGCTTTCGGCGACGGCGCGGAACTCGTCCAGCATCGGGTCCATCAGCGGCGAGTGGAACGCGTGCGACACCTTGAGGCGCTTGGCCTTGAAGCCCTGAGCGGCGACCGCGAGGACCGCGTCCTCGTCACCTGCGATGACGATGGACTTGGGGCCGTTGACCGCGGCGATGGAGACGCCCTCGGTCAGCAGCGGCAGCACCTCGGCTTCCGAAGCCCGAAGCGAAACCATCAGGCCGCCGGTCGGCAGGGCCTGCATGAGCCGACCGCGAGCGCCGACCAACGTGGTCGCGTCGTCCAGCGAGAGCACACCGGCAACGTGGGCCGCGGCGAGTTCGCCGATGGAGTGGCCCGCCAGGTGGTCGGCGTGCACGCCCCAGGCCTCCAGCAGCCGGTACAGCGCGACCTCGACCGCGAACAGCGCGGGCTGCGTCAGGCCGGTCTGGTCGAGGGCGTCGGCGTCGTCACCGAACACCACGTCCCAGACCGGGGCGTCGAACTTCTCGCACACCTCGTCGAACGCCTTGGCGTACACCGGGAAGGCCTCGTACAGCTCACGGCCCATGCCGAGCCGCTGCGACCCCTGGCCGGTGAACAGGAAGGCCGTCTTGCCGGAACCCTCCGTGCCGCCGGTGATGGCGTCGAACGCGGCCAGCTTGCCGAGCAGGTCGGTGCGGGACCCGGCGACGAACGCCGCGCGGTGCTCCAGTGCGGCCCGGTGGGTGGCGAGCGTGCCCGCCGCCTCGACCAGGTCCAGTTCGGGGTGCGCCGCCAGGTGGGCGTGCAGCTGAACGGCCTGTGCCTTCAGGGCTTCTTCACCCCGAGCGGACAGCAGCACCGGCACCACCTGTTCGGCGATCGTCGGCTCCAGGACCGGGGCTTCCGGCGCCTGCTCGATGATCGTGTGGGCATTGGTGCCGGAGATGCCGAACGACGAGATCGCGGCACGGCGAGGACGGCCGGTCGAGGGCCACTCGCGCGCCTCGGTCAGCAGCTCGACCTCGCCCGCGCTCCAGTCGATGTGCGGGGACGGGGCGTCGACGTTGAGCGTCTTGGGCAGCACGCCGTGGCGCATGGCCTGCACCATCTTGATGACGCCCGCGACACCGGCGGCGGCCTGCGTGTGGCCGATGTTGGACTTGATCGAGCCGAGCCACAGCGGTTCGTCGCCGAGGCGCTCCTGACCGTAGGTGGCCAGCAACGCCTGAGCCTCGATCGGGTCGCCCAGCGTGGTGCCGGTGCCGTGCGCCTCGACCACGTCGATCTGGTTCGCGCCCAGGCGGGCGTTGGCCAGTGCCTGCTTGATGACCCGCTGCTGCGACGGCCCGTTGGGAGCCGTGAGGCCGTTCGAGGCGCCGTCCTGGTTGACCGCCGTGCCGCGCACGATGGCGAGCACCGGGTGGCCGTTGCGGCGCGCGTCGGACAGCCGCTCGACGAGCAGCAGGCCCACGCCCTCGCCCCACGCCGTGCCGTCGGCGCCCGCCGCGAACGACTTGATGCGGCCGTCCTCGGCGAGGCCGCGCTGGCGGCTGAAGGAGGTGAACGTGCCGGGCGACGGCATCACCGTGACACCACCGGCGAGCGCCAGGTCGCACTCACCGGAGCGGAGTGCCTGAACCGCCAGGTGCAGGGCCACCAACGAGGAGGAGCACGCGGTGTCGACCGTGACCGCCGGGCCTTCCAGCCCGAACGTGTAGGCGACGCGGCCGGAGATGACGCTGGCCGAGTTGCCGGTGCCGACGAAACCCTCGACCTCCTCGGGGATCAGCGTGAGCCGGGAGGCGTAGTCGTAGTACATGACACCGGCGAAGACACCGGTCTTGCTGCCCCGCACGGACGTCGGGTCGATGCCCGCCCGCTCGAACGTCTCCCACGACGTCTCCAGCAGCAGGCGCTGCTGGGGGTCGGTGGCCAGCGCCTCGCGCGGCCCCATCCCGAAGAACGCCGGGTCGAACTGCGCGGCGTCGTGCAGGAAGCCGCCTTCGCGGGCGTAGGTCGTGCCGGGGGTGTCGGGGTTCGAGTCGAACAGGTTCTCCAGGTCCCAGCCGCGGTCGGTGGGGAACGGCGAGATGCCGTCGTTCCCGGCGACCACGAGGTCCCAGAGCTGCTCGGGGTTGCGGATGCCGCCGGGGTAGCGGCAGGCCATGGACACGATGGCGATCGGCTCGTCGTCGGCGACCTTCGCCGCGCGGACCTCCGCGGCCGGGGCCTCGACCGCGCCGAACAGCTCCTCGACCAGGTGGTCGGCGAGCGCTCCGGCGTTCGGGTAGTCGAAGACCAGCGTGGCGGGCAGGCGCATCCCCGTGACGGCGTTGAGGCCGTTGCGGAGTTCGACCGCCGTGAGCGAGTCGAAGCCCAGTTCCTTGAACGCGCGCCCGGCGTGGACCGCGTCCGGGGTGTCGTAGCCGAGGACGGCGGCGACCTGCGTGCGGACCAGCTCCAGCACCGCGCGGTGCCGCTCGGGGCCGACCAGGTCGGCCAGGCCGAGGCGGGACGCGGTGTCGGCGGCGCGGACCGCCCGGCGGGCCGGGCGGACCAGGCCCTGGAGGATCGCGGGGATCACCGGGTGGGTGCGCAGGACCGCGAGGTCCAGGTGCACCGGCACGAGGTGGGCCTCGCCGGTGGCCAGCGCGGCGTCGAACAGGGCCAGGCCGTCGGTGGCGGACAGCGTGCCGATGCCACCGCGGGCGGCGCGGTCGGAGTCGGTGCCCATGCCGGTGTCGGTCTGCCACAGGCCCCACGCCAGCGAGGTGGCCGCGAGACCGTTGGCGCGGCGGTGGTGCGCCAGGCCGTCGAGGTAGGCGTTGGCGGCGGCGTAGTTCGACTGGCCCGCCGTGCCGTAGGTGCCGGACAGCGAGGAGAACAGGACGAACATCTCCACGTCGCCGACCAGCTCGTGCAGGTGGCGGGCGGCGTCGGCCTTCGGCGAGGCGACGGCGGCGATCCGGTCCGGGGTCTGCGCCTCGAACGTGCCGTCGTCCAGCACACCGGCGGTGTGCACGACACCGGTCAGCGGGCGCTCGGCCGGGATGCCCGCGAGCAGGTGCTCCAGGGCGTCGCGGTCGGACACGTCGCACGCGGCGAACGTGGCCACGGCGCCGAGTCCGGCGAGTTCGGTGGCCAGCTCGGTCGTGCCGGGCGCGTCCTCGCCGCGCCTGCTGACCAGCAGCAGGTTCGTGACGTCGTAGCGCGTCACCAGGTGCTTGGCGACCAGGCCGCCGAGCGCTCCGGTCGCGCCGGTGATCAGTACCGTGCCGGTCGGGTCGAGCGCGGGC
>DATMCA010000031.1:0-3263 GCA_035559015.1 Umezawaea sp.
CCCGGCTCGGGTCGAACCGTGCCAGTTCGGCCGCGTCCGGTGGTTCGAACAGCCTCGTGAACCCCTCCAACATCGACCGCGTGATCAGCACGTTCCCCGGCTGCCTGTTGCGCGACTCCAACCGGCGCACCAGTTCCTCGAACGGCACGTCCAGGAACCGCAGTTGCACCTCCGCCCCGAGCGCCCTCCCCTCGCGCAGCACCTCCTCCCGTTCCGCCCGCGTCCAGAAGCCGTTCTCCAGCAACACCGTCAGCCCCTGCCCCAGCAAGGCCCGCGTGTGCTGCCGGAACGCCGCCTCCAGCCTGGCCCGGAACGGTTCGTCGAACAGGTCGACGCCCAGGGCCGCCATCCACTCGTCCGGGCTCAGGCGGATGGCGGGCAGGGTCGACGCCAAGGTCTTGGCCAGCGTGGTCTTGCCGGAACCCGGCAGGCCGCACAGCAGGATCAGGCGCATCTACAGGGCTCTCAGGTCCACCGCCGCCGCCATCGCGTGGTAGCCCGCGTCGTTGGGGTGCACGTGGTCGCCGCTGTCGTAGGCAGCGAGCAGTGCCTCGGGGTCGTCCGGGTCGGCCAGGGCGCGGTCGAAGTCGGCCACGGCGTCGTACTCGCCGGACGTGCGGATCCACGTGTTCAGCTCCGTGCGCACCGCCTCGACTCGGTCGTTGTACGCGTCGAACCCCTTGACGGGCGTCACCGTCCCGCCGACGACCCGTACACCGCGCGCGTGCGCCTGGCGGATGAGGGAGCGGTGGCCCGCGATCAGGTCGGCGGCGGTCACCTCCGGGTTGGGGACGAAGCACTCGAACTCGATCTCGCTCGCGATGATGTCGTTGATGCCCTCCAGCACCACCACCGAGCGGACGTCCGGTCTGCTCAGCACGTCCCTCGCGAAGCGCTTGGTCGCGGCCTCCCCGAAGCAGGGCGAGTCGCTGAGTACCCGGTTGCCGCCGATGCCCTCGTTGAGCACGCCGAACCGACCGCGCAGGCGCTCGGCCACCTCGTCCGGGTAGCGGTTGTCGGCGTCGACCGTCGACCCCACGCCGTCGGTGATCGAGTCGCCGAACGCCACGACCGTGTCCCGGCGGGGCGATGTGTCCAGCACGTCAACGCCGGTCAGGAAGTACCACGAGCGGGTGGTTTCGGTGAACGCGGCGGCCGAGGTGTCGGACAGGTGGTCGCCCGACGCCCGGTAGCTGGTCGCGGTCGCGCCCTCGTGGAACGTCGTGGGCCCGGTCGGTCTGGCGAAGTGGAGCGTCACGGTCACCTCGTCGAGCGGCCCCACCGGCAGGGCCGCCGCATCGCTCGCGACCTCCCGGCCCGCCGGGATCTCCACACCCGTGCGGTGCCCGAAGGTCAAGCGCCGCAACGACCCCGGCCGCACCGCCGCCCCTTCGGAGGCGCGGGCGATCGTCGCGCCCGTGAGCACGACCGGGCCGCTGTGCACTGTGGACAGTCGTATTCGGACCAGCGGGCCGCCCGCCGTGACGCGGACCACCTGCCGGACGCTCTGGTCGGAGAAGCCCTCCTGGGACCAGTTCGGCGCGAAGCCCGCCGTCGGCGGCTGGGCCGAAGCCGCCCAGCCGCCCGCCCAGCCGAGCCCGGTGGCCGAGGCGACCGAAGGTGCGCTGATCAGCAAAGATGTCGTAGCGGCCAAGGCCACCATGGTGCGGTTCACGTCCTACCCCCTGTTGGTTCGCGACTTCTGACGACAACGTAGCGGCGGGGTCCGACAATTCTCGATCCGAGCGGTTCGTTGTCGTACCCCTCTGGTAGACCAAAGGGCATGGCGAGCAAAGCGACGACGAGGCGTGGTGAACGCACCCCGGCCGAGGTGCTGCCGGTCGCGCGCGTCTGTGTGGACGTTCCGCTCGCGCACCTGGACCGGGCGTTCGACTACCAGGTGTCGGCGGACCAGGAGGCGGACGCGGTCCCGGGGTGCCGGGTGCGGGTGCGGTTCGCCGGGCAGCTCGTCGACGGGTACCTACTCGAACGGGTGGAGAGTTCGGAGTACGGCAAGAAGTTGACGTACCTGGAGCGGGTGACGTCGCCGGAACCGGTGCTGTCGCCCGAGGTGGCCGAATTGGCCCGCGTGGTGGCGGACAGGTTCGCGGGCACGCTGATCGACGTGCTGCGGATGGCGATCCCGCCGAGGCACGCGAGAGCCGAGGGGCAGGCGTCGCCCGAACCGCCCCCGGCGCCCGAGGTCCCGGTGGCGGCGGGGTGGACGCGGTACCCGTTCGGGCCGAACCTGCTCGACGCGCTGCTCACCGGTCGCACGGCGCGCGCGGTGTGGCAGGCGCTGCCCGCCGAGGACTGGCCCGCGCGGTTGGCCGAGGCGGCGGCGACGGTCGCGAGCACCGGCAAGGGCGTGCTGCTCGTCGTGCCGGACCACCGGGACGTGACGCGGTTGCAGGCGGCGTGCGCGGCGCTGGTGGGTGAGGCCGGGGTCGTGACGCTGTCGGCGGGCCTGGGGCCGTCCGAGCGGTACAAGAGGTGGCTCGCCGTGCTGCGCGGCTCGGTCCGGGTCGTGATCGGCACCAGGGCGGCGGCGTTCGCGCCGGTCGCGGACCTCGGGCTGGTCGTGGTGTGGGACGACGGCGACGACCTGCACTCCGAGCCCAGGATGCCGTACCCGAACGTGCGGGACGTGCTGGTCCAGCGCGCCCACCTCACCGGGGCTGCGTTCCTGGTCGGCGGGTTCGCCCGCACGGCCGAGGCGCAGCTGCTGGTCGAGAGCGGCTGGGCGCACGAGGTGGTCGCGGCGCGCGAGACGCTGCGCACCGCCGCGCCGAGGGTCGCCGCCGTCGGCGACAGCGACTGGCAGGAGGTCAAGGACGCGGCGGCCCGGTCGGCCCGGCTGCCGTCGATCGCGTTCGACGCGGCGCGCGCCGCGCTGGCGGCGAACTCCCCGGTGCTGATCCAGGTGCCGCGCCGCGGGTACGTGCCGGCGCTGGCGTGCGGGAGCTGCCGCGCGCCCACCAGGTGTCGGCGGTGCGCCGGCCCGTTGGCCCTGCCGGGTGGGTCGGAGGACGGGTTGCCGCGCCCGCCGTACTGCCGCTGGTGCGGGGCGACCGAGGCCGCGTACCGCTGTCCGGCGTGCGGCTCGCGCAAGCTGCGCGCGCAGATCGTCGGCGCGCGCCGAACGGCGGAGGAGCTGGGGCGGGCGTTCGCGGGCGTGCCGGTGCGCACGTCGGGCGGCGACGAGGTGCTGGCGTCGGTGACGGGCAAGCCCGCGCTGGTCGTCGCGACGCCGGGGGCCGAAC
>DATMCA010000032.1:0-2323 GCA_035559015.1 Umezawaea sp.
CGTTCCAGGCGTTCAGCGACACCGAAGCCGTGCAGCCACCGGTGCCGGGGTTGGGAGTGGTGGTGGTCGTGGTGGTCGTCGTCGTGGTGCCGGGGTCGCCACCCGGAACGGTCGTCCCACCGGCGTTGAGGGCGTCGAGGACGGAGTTGTACGCGGCCTTCTTGTTGCCGGAGCCGTCGAACAGCAGCGGGTTCTCGCCCGTGCGCCACGAGTCGCTGTCGCGGACACCCCACACGGTGATGCCCGTGCACCGGGACACGGCCAGGCACGCCCTGGTCACCGACGAGAAGCCGCTCGCCTGGCTCGACCCGGCGATGTCCAGCTCGGTGATCTGCACGTCGACGCCGAGGTCGGCGAACCGCTTGATGTTGGTCTGGTAGTCACCGGGCGGGCCGTTGGTGAGGTGGGACTGGAGCCCGACGCAGTCGATCGGCACGCCGCGGGACTTGAAGTCGCGGACCATGTTGTAGATGCCGGTGGACTTCGCGTTGACGCCGTCGGTGTTGTAGTCGTTGTAGCAGAGCTTGGCGTTCGGGTCGGCCGCGCGGGCGGCGCGGAACGCCGCCTCGATCCAGTCGTTGCCGGTGCGCTGGAGGTTCGAGTCGCGACGGCCGCCGGAGCCGCCGTCGGCGAACGCCTCGTTCACCACGTCCCAGGCGTAGATCTTGCCCTTGTAGTGGGTCGCGACCTGGGTGACGTGGTTGATCGCCGCGTTGCGCAGGTCGGAGCCGCTGAGCCCCTGCGCCCAGCCCGGCTGCTGCTGGTGCCACAGCAGGGCGTGGCCGCGCACCCGTTTGCCGTTGTTCAACGCCTGGTTGAGGATGCGGTCGCCGTTGCCGTAGTTGAACTGGCCGCGATTGGGCTCGGTGGCGTCCCACTTCATCTCGTTCTCGGCGGTGATCATGGAGAACTCGCGGTTCACGATGTTCACGTAGGTCGAGTCGCCGAGCTTGCCCGCCGCGATGGCGGCGCCGAAGTACCGACCGGTCTGAGCGGCGGCGGAGCCCAGGGTGCTCGCCGCGCTGGCGGTGCCGGTGACGATCAGCGTCGCGCCGAGCGCGGCCGCCAAGACCGTGGACGCCATCGCCGTCAACGACACTGACCTCGATGTCAGTTTCATCTTCCACGCTTTCCGAAGACCGCCCGGAGGGTCCGGGCGGTGATGGGTTTTGCCGGGGTCGACCACGCGCAGGGCACGGGGAAGACGCGCCGAGCGGAAGTGTGGCAGCGGATGTTTGCGTTCACAAGGCGAACGCCGTTGGTCAGTCGTGATATTGGTGCGAATGGCCCAGTGAAATCGGGGAGCGCTCCCAAAGACCACTTGAAAGGCCTATTGGGAGCGTGGTGGAGCAAGGCTTAGCTAAAGTTAGCGCTAACAATTTAGCTGGAGGAACGTCGGCTGGGTGCCCGTGGGACACGGCGAGTTGCTCGTCGGCCGTGGCGGTTCGCCGCTGGCTTGTGCCTGCCCGGCGGTTCGCCGCTGGTTCGCGCTTCCCCGGCGGTTCCTGGCCCGTGCGCCGTGCTCCACCCGTGCGGGGACGCTTTCGGTGTGCCGTCGAAGCCCGCGGGATCGTCCACCTCGAACAGCGCCTGATTCGGCTATTCCGGTGAACCGCTCTTCCGGTTTCGAAAGGAAAATGCCGATACCGGCGCGAAAGAGGGGAAGTCGGATTCGCCCGGCGCCGCTGTGCGGGCCTTTGCGCCATTCGTGTCGAAACGATCAACGGCCCGCGTCGAACCGGTTCCGATGGCGGTCGCCCCACCGGCTGTTCACCCCTTGGCGAGGGTGAACAGCCGGGCAGAGGGAACCAACGACGGGAAAGCTAACTCGTATGACGTCAGAGGTCAACGGTGTTACGAATGGTGTTCACGTGCCATAGTGGGTGGGCTGTGCGGTGCACCCGGAGGAACGATGACGACGACCAGCCCTGAGCCGACCGAGGCCGTTCCCGCGAGCCCCGAGTGGTCTCGGCGGCCGAACAACCTGGCCAAGGCGGTCACGGCCGAACTGGTGCAGCGCATCGTCCGCGGCGTCCACCCGCACGGTTCCACCCTGCCCCCGGAGCCCGTCCTCTGCGAGATGTTCTCGGTGAGCCGGACGGTGGTCCGCGAAGCGGTGAAGGTGCTCCAGGAGAAGGGGTTGGTCCAGGTGCGCCAGGGCGCGGGCACCATGGTCAACCCGCTGGTGGCGTGGAACATGCTCGACGAGCTGGTGCTCGCCGCCACCATCGCCGAGGACGAGAGCCTGGCCATCCTCGACGACCTCGTCGTCACGCGGCGGCTGCTGGAGTCCGACATGGCGCAGGTCGCCGCCCGTGTGGCC
>DATMCA010000033.1:0-6370 GCA_035559015.1 Umezawaea sp.
CACCGCGCTGCCCCCGGACCGAGCGGTCCGGCGGGCGATCACCCCGCGCCGGTCAGCTCCGCCACGGCGGTGAGCAGCCGGTCGACGTCCTCGCGGTCGTTGTAGTGCGCCAACCCCGCCCGCACCGCGCCCCCGGAATCCCGCAGGCCCAGGGCCCCGGTCAGCTCCCACGCGTAGCTGTGCCCGTGCCACACGTTCACACCGCTGACCGCCAGGTGCTCGGCGACCTCGGCGGGCGTGCGGCCGGCCACGCGGAAGTAGGCGATGGCGGTCCGCTTGGCGGGCTTGCCGTAGAGCGTGACGTCCGGTAGCCCGCCGAGGCCTCCCAGCAGCACCTCGAACAGGTCGCGCTCGTGCGCGCCGACGGCCTCCATCGACACCCGCAGCCGCTCGCGGCGGGACAGCGCCGGGCGCGGCAGCGCGAGTCCGGCCAGGTGCTCGACGGCGGCCGTGACGCCCGCCAGGTCGGCGAACGGCGAGGTGCCCGTCTCGAACCGGTCCGGCACCCGGTTCGGCGACGGCATCAGCTTCTCCGGGTGCAGGGTCTCCAGCAGCGCGGGGTCCGCGACGAGCGCGCCGATGTGCGGGCCCGCCCACTTGTACGCGCTGGTCACGTAGAAGTCGGCGCCGAGCCCCTGGACGTCGGGCAGGTCGTGGGGCGTGGAGTGGACGCCGTCGACGAACGTGAGCGCGCCCGCGGCGTGCGCCTTCGCGGTGATCGCGGCGACGTC
This sequence comes from Umezawaea sp., assembly GCA_035559015.1. Classification (GTDB taxonomy): domain Bacteria; phylum Actinomycetota; class Actinomycetes; order Mycobacteriales; family Pseudonocardiaceae; genus Umezawaea. The sequence goes on from DATMCA010000033.1 coordinate 732, forward strand.
CGGCCGGGTGCCGAGGATGTTGCTCGCCGCCGTCACGGCCACCAGCCTGGTGCGGTCGCCGATCAGCGCGTCGTACTGGTCCACGGGGAGTTCGCCGGTGTCGACGTCCACCTCCGCCCAGCGGACCACGGCTCCGGCGCGGGCCGCCGCCTGGACCCACGGGCGGACGTTCGCGTCGTGGTCGAGCCGGGACAGGACGATCTCGTCGCCCTCCCGCCAGTCCGCGGACAGGGTGTGGGCGAAGCGGTAGATCAACGTGGTGCTGTTCGGCCCGAACACGACCCCGGACGGTTCCCCGCCCACCAGGTCCGCGACCGCCTGCCGGGCGTCGGCGACGATGCCCATCGACCTCGCGCTCGCCGGGAACGGGCCGTCCACGTTGCCGATCCCGATCCGGTAGGCGGACGAGATGGCGTCGATCACGGAGGACGGCGTCTGGGTGCCCGCCGCGCCGTCGAGGTACGCGTACCCGTCGAGCAGCGCGGGGAACCGGGAGCGGATGGCGGCGATGTCGAAGGTCATGGCGACCAGCCTCGTCCAGTGCGGACGGACGCGGAAGTGGCGATCGACGCGAAGTGATGTCACCTGTCGTTAAGTTAGGTTAGCCTATGCTTTCTTTTCGATGGTCAACGGCTCAGAAGGAACCGCTCATGGGTGACGGCCCGTTCACAGTCCGTGTTCTCACGCGGGCGGCCCGAGTGCGTGGAGCACGTCCTCGAACTCGACCGGACCCTCGGCGTCTTCCACGACGACGAGATGGTCGGCGTCGGAGCGGTGCTCACCCGCGAGATCACCCTGCCCGGCGGTGTCGTGGCGTCGACCGCCGCGATGACGGCGGCGGGCGTGCGGCCGGGCTACCAGCGCAGGGGAGCGCTGAACCTGCTGGTGTCGAGCCTGGTGGACGCCGTCCGCGACCCGGACGGCGAGGCGTTCGCGATCCTGTGGGCCTCCGACGGCGCGATCTACAGCCGGTTCGGCTGCGGCTCGCTGGCGTCGGACCTGCTGCACGTCGCCCTGCCGCACGGCGCGGAGTTCCACGCCGGGGTGGACGTCGGCGACGCGATCGTCCGCGAGGTCGGCCGACGCGAGGCCCTGCCCGTGCTCAAGGAGGTCTACGAGCGCGTGCGGACCTCGCGCGTCGGCCTGCTCGGCCGGACCGACGGATCCTGGGAGTTCCACCTCGCCGACGAGAACCGGTACCGCGACGGGCTCTCGGCGTTCCGCTACGCCCTGCACCCGCGGGGGTACGCGGTCTACCGGGTGAAGACGGCGTGGGACGCGCGCGGGCCGCAGGACGAGATCCACGTGCACGAACTGGTCGCGGAGACCGACGTCGCGCACGCCGCGCTCCACCGCCACCTGCTCGACCTGGGCCTCGGCGGCGAGGTCACCCACTACACGTCCGCCGACGACCCGATCGTGCACATGCTCGCCAACCCGCGCGCGGCGATCCGGCGGCGCAACGACGCCCTGTGGGTGCGGCTCGTCCACCTCGACCGCGCCCTGGAGCAGCGGCGCTACCCGTCCGACGTGGACGTGGTGATGGAGGTCGACGACCCGCTCCTCCCGTGGAACGCGGGCCGGTGGCGGTTCACCGCCGAGAAGGGGTGCGCGACGGTCCGGAGAACCGACGACGCCCCCGACCTCACCGCCGACGTCGCCGCGCTCGGCTCGGCGTTCCTCGGTGGCACCCGCCTGACCGTGCTCGCCCGAGCCGGCCGCGTGCGCGAACACACCTCCGGCTCCGCCGGCGCGCTGTCGCTCGCGTTCCTCGCCGAGCACTCCCCGCACTGCCCGGAACTGTTCTGACCCACCGGTGGCGCGACCGTCCACCACCGTGCGGTCGACCGACGCCCTCACTGCTCGGCGGTGACTCCCCGACGGCGGGTGCGGGTCGTCTTCCGGTAGGCGCCCGCCACCTCCGCCGCGACCCGGCTCCACGAGTACCGCGACCGTGCGCGGTCGGTGCCCGCGATGGCGCAGACGTCCCGCTTGAGCGGGTCCTCCAGCAGTTCGCGCAACGCCCGGCGGAGCGCGACCGCGTCACGGGCCGGGACCAGCACGCCGGTGAGGCCGTCGATGACGATGTCGGTCAGCGCGCCCACCGCGGACGCGATGACCGGGACGCCGCACGCCATGGCCTGGAGCACCGCGATGCCGCACGATTCGTGCCACGGCACGCAGACGACGACGTCCGCCGAGCGCAGGAGTGCGGGCAGGTCGGCCTGGCTCACCGCCGCGGCGAACCGGACGCGGTCGGCGACGCCGAGCCTGCGCGCGTGGTCCAGCAGCCGGCAGCTCTCGGGGTCCTCGCCGGGATCGGCGGACCGGATCGGGCCCGCGATCAGGAGTTCGGCGTCGGGGATCGTCACCATCGCCGCGATGGCGGTGCGGTAACCGTTGTGCGGCAGCACGTCCCCCAGCGCGAGCACCCGACGCCCGCCGCCGCGGGGCGCGACGGGCCCGTCCGGCCGGAACCGCTCGGTGTCGACGCCCCAGGGCACGAGCGACATCCTCGTCCTGGACACGCCCATGCGCGCCAGCCCGAACACCTCGTCGCTGCTCGACGCGACGACGCGGTCGGCCGCCAGCGCCACCAGCCGCTCCATGTGGGTCCGCGACCGCACGACCATGCGGTCGATCTGGTGCTCCACGACCTTGAGGTCGTGGAAGGACTGCACCAGCGGGGCCGCCGACTCGCGCACGGCGAGGCCGGACTGCCAGGAGTGCAGGTGCACCACGTCGGGCGCGTGCTTGGCCCAGTCGCGGTCGAGGAACGCCGCGAACTCGTCGAGGTGGGGGAGGAGCGCCGACTTCGACAGCCGGGTGGGAGGCCCGGCGGGCACCCGCACCAGGTCGTACCCGCGCAGGGTCGGTTCGGACTCGGGGAGGTCCGGCGCGTGCCGGCGGACGTGGAGCGTGACCTCGTGGCCCTGGCGGCTCAACGCGGCGGAGAGGTCGTCGATGTGCGCCGCGTGTTCGGCGGACTCCGCTTCCCACGAGGCCGCCACCATGTCTATTCGCATCCTGGTCGTGGTCACGCCTGCCGGGCTCTGCTTTCCGGTGGACCGCCGTCGGTGACGTCGGACCGGACGGGCTTGGCCGGGGCGCCGTGGTCGGGCGCCGCGGTGTCGGTCGGGCGGAGTTCGCCGAAGCACCTGGTGGTGGGCAGGTCGCCGTCGGCTCGGGCGGCCGGTGCTTCGCCGAGCCGCGCGGCCGACGACACGGGGGAGTCCGCCACGACTTGCAGGACCGACAGGGCGTCGCACGCCGCCAAGGTGCGCCGGACCGATCGGTTCGGCGCCACCACCAGGAGCGGTACACCCCTGCTCCGGGACCGGTGGTGCTCGACCACCAGCACCCCCACGCCCGCGGCGGACAGGAACTCGACCCCGCTCAGGTCGACCACCAGGGCGCGGGGCGCGGCGGGCACGTCGTGGGCCTCGCGCACGCGCTCGCCGAGGAGGCCCGCCGTGCTGAAGTCCACCTCGCCGGTCGCGACGACCACGACGACACCGGCCGGTGTCGTCGTGGTTTCCACGCACAGCAGCATCTCCATCAACCGCTTCCCTGTCGTTCCGGGTGGTGGTCCGCGACCACGACCGATCGGACAACGGCCGGCTGCTCAGCCGCAGTGTCGATTGTCGTACCACCGGCGGCATGACGAAGACACCTGGACGAGGGTTGTTTTCACTCGGAAGAGTGACGTTGTACTTGCGATGACAACTAAGAGGGGGTACAGACGTGAATTCGTTGGAACATTGGGGTTCCGTTTCGGGCCGGTTGATCCACGCGAGTGGGAATCCCGTGACCGCAAGGGATTGAAGCATTCGCGGCCGATGGGTCGACGCGAAGTCCCTACGGGGTCAGACGAATCGGGATGCGCCGGCCGCCGACGAGCGCGGCGTGCGGCGGGGCGAACTCCACGCTCTCGCGCCTCCACCCGGCGCACGCCCGAGTCCGGGATCGGGCCTCGACGGCCTCCTGCTCGACGCTCCGACGCACTTCTCGCCACGGTGCGGTTCGCCGACTCGTCGTGCGGGTCGGTGGAGGTCGTCGTCGTGGTCCGCACCTCGGGAGGGGACGGCGGCCACCCCTCCCGAGTCCGACGACTCAGACCTCGACGATCACCTCTTGAGGCCGTGGGCGCGGGCCGTCAGCCGGTGGGCGAACGACCGCGGCGCGAGGCGGCGGATGGCGAAGACCAGCGGAGCGCGGCTGCCCACGGCGTACAGCGGGCGCGGTGACGTCGCCCGGACCGCCCGGAGGATCGTCTCGGCGACCCTCTCCGCGGTGATGCCCGACGCCTCGTTCGCGTCCAAAGTGGACAGCATCGTGCGGTAGTCGGCCCCGTAGGGCGAGTCCTCCGCGATGTACTTGGTGCGCCGGGTGCTGATGCCGGTGTTGATCGAGCCCGGCTCCACGGTCGTGATGCCCACGCCGAACGGGGACACCTCCAGCCGCGCGGCGTCGGCGAACCCCTTGATCGCCGCCTTCGTCGCCACGTAGGAGGAGCGGTAGGCGAGCGGGAAGCTGGCCAGCATGGAGCCGACCATGACGATCCGACCGCGGCCGCGTTCCCGCATGCCCGGCAGGACCAGCTGGGTCAGCCGCACCGGCGCGAGCACGTTGAGGCGGAACACCTCCTCGATCGCCGCGGTCGGCAGCTCCTCCAGCGGCCCGACCTGGCTCTCGCCCGCGTTGTTGATCAGCACGTCCACGTCGGCGAGCACGGGCGCGAAGTCCTCGACGGCCTGGGGGTCCGTCAGGTCGAGGGCCCGGTAGTCGACGCCGTCGATCCGCTGGTCCGGGGCGATGGCGTCGGGGTTCCGGCTCGTGCCGATCACCCGGTAGCCGAGCGCGACCAGCGCCGCGGCGGTCGCGCGACCGATGCCGGAGGACGCGCCCGTGACGAGCGCGGTGCCGGTCACGACAGCTTCCTGGACAGTGCGCGGCCCGCGGCGCGGCCGGAGAAGATGCAGCCGCCGAGGAACGTGCCCTCCAGCGCGTTGTAGCCGTGCACGCCGCCGCCGCCGAACCCGGCGACCTCGCCCGCCGCGTACAGGCCGGGGAACGGTTCGCCGTCCGGCCGCACGACCTGCGAGTCGAGGTTGGTCTGGAGACCGCCGAGGGTCTTGCGGGTGAGGATGTTGAGCCGCACGGCGATCAGCGGGCCGTGCGCCGGGTCGAGGATCCGGTGGGGCTTGACGGTGCGCGCCAGCTTGTCGCCGATGTAGCGGCGGGCGTTGCCGATCGCCATCATCTGGAGGTCCTTGGAGTACGGGTTCGCGACCTCGCCGTCGCGGGCCTCGATCTGGCCGCGCAGCACGGCCTCGTCGATCTGCGGGCCGCGGGACAGCTTGTTCATGCCCTGCACCAGTTCCGGCAGGGTCTGGGCGACGACGAAGTCCACGCCGTGCTGCTTGAACGCGTCCACCGGGCCCGGCGCGCCCTTGCTCACCCTGGTCCCGATGGTCTTCTTGAGGTCCTTGTCGGTGAAGTCGGGGTTCTGCTCGGAGCCCGAGAGCATGAACTCCTTCTCCAGGATCGTCTGCGTCAGCACGAACCAGGAGTAGTCGTGGCCGGTGGCCAGGATCGCCTTCATCGTCGTGTTGGTGTCGAAGCCGGGGAAGTTCGGC
>DATMCA010000034.1:0-3504 GCA_035559015.1 Umezawaea sp.
TGACGCACGCCTACCAGTACCAGCACGGGCACGGTGTGTTCAGCCTGGTGCCGACCGCGTTGGCCGGGTTCTTCGTGAAGGGCCTCTACGACTACGGCGGTGCGGAAGGCCTGCGCGGCAAGGTGTTCGCCGACTTCAACACCGAGCAGCAGGCGAACATCGTGGCGGACTTCTACTACCTGAGCACGTACGAGCCGCACCGCGACCTCTCGGCCTACGAGCCGTACATCAGCCACGTGCGGTCGTCGACGGGCTGAGTCGGTACGACCGCCCGTGCGCACCGGCGAGCCCTCTTCCGCGCCGACGACGAGTACGCGTTCACCCGGCTCGGACCAGGACCGCCGCGGCAGGTCTCGAACACCGCGCCGCTGTCGATGACGGTCGAGGCCTTCGCGGACGGCGTGCTCGCCGAAGGCGCGAACGAGCGGACCGGCCGTTAGACGGGAGTAGGCCGCGGGTCGGAACTGGTGCGCAGCTGGAGTTCGGCGGGGAAGACGCAGCGCCAGTGCGGGGCGAGTTGGCGTTGCACCAGGGCTCGGGTGGCGGCGGCGGCCATCCGCTCGACCGGCTGGCGGACCGAGGACATCGGCGGGGCGGTGCAGGTGGCGATCACGCTGTCGTCGAAGCCGACGATCGCGACGTCCCGCGGCACCTTCACGCCGAGGTCGGCGAGGGCCTGCATGGCGCCGGTCGCCATCGCGTCGGTGGCGGCGAAGATCGCGTCGATGCCGGGCTCCTCGGCCAGGAGGCTCTGGGTCAGGTCGTACCCGGCTTCGCGGCGGAACTTGCCGATCGCCGAGATGTCCGGCAGCCCGAGGTCGCGCACCGCGCGCCGGTACCCCTCGCGCCGGGCTTCGGCGCACGGGTTGCCCTCCTGGCCGTGCAGCGCGGCGATGCGCCGGCGACCGGTTTCGTGCAGGTGCTTGACCGCCGCGTACGCGCCCTCGGCGTTCTCCATGTCGACGAACGGGACGCCGGGGGCCGACGGGCACATCGACACCACCCGGTCGCAGCGGGCGTAGAAGTCCGCCGCGATGGCCGGTGGCACGTTGACGAGCAGGACGCCGAGGCTCACCGTGTCGGCGATCCTGGCCAGCAGGGCGGTCGCGCCGGACTCCTCGACCACGTGCACCCGCAGGTGGGCGTTGCTGGAGGCCAACTCCAGGAGCATCCCGGCGGTCACCCGGCCGTAGTAGGTGTTGTCGCCGAAGCACGACGGGTGGTCGACCACGACGAGTTCGACCACGTCGCCGTGGCCGGACGCCAGGGCGCGCGCGACCGGATCGGGGCGGAACCCGAGCCGAGCGATCACCTGGCGGACGTGCTCGCGGGTCTGCGCCGAGACACCGGGCGCGTCGTTGATGACCCGGGAGACCGCCGCTTTGGATACTCCCGCCGCGGCGGCGACGTCGGCCAGCGTCGATCTTCTCGTTGGCATCGGACAACTATAGGAGGATTCCCGTTCCCCCCGTCAGTCCTTTTCGGCGTCGCGGTCTTTCACGGCGCGACGACCGATGAGTTTCGGTTCGCACGCGTGTCACAGCGTGCGGGATCGCTCGACGCGGTCGCACCGGAAGGGGACGCATGGCAAAGCTCATCTACTCGATGATCACCTCGCTCGACGGCTACGCCGAGGCGGCGGAGGGCGGCCTGGGCGCCGGGGCCGAGGACGAGGAGGTGCACACCTTCGTCGCCGACGTCTTCCGCCACGTCGGCACGTACCTCTACGGCAGGCGGATGTACGAGACGATGGTCTTCTGGGAGACCGTGGACAGCGAGCCCGACGTGCCGCCGCACCTCCTGCGGTACGGCCGCGACTGGCGCGCCGCGGAGAAGGTCGTGTACTCCACGACGCTGGAGGCCGTGTCCAGCGCGAAGACCAGGATCGAGCGGACCTTCGACCCGGACGCGGTGCGCGAGCTCAAGGCGGAGTCCGAGCACGACCTCACCGTCGACGGCCCGACCCTCGCGGCCCAAGCGATCGGGGCCGGCCTGGTGGACGAGTACCACCTGTTCATCACGACGAGCGTGGTCGGCGGAGGCAAGCGGTTCTTCCCCGACGGCGTGCGCCTGGACCTCGACCTGGTCGAGGAGCGCGTCTTCGCCGGCGGGCTGGTCTACGTGCGGTACCGGACCCGCTGAGCGCCGGCACCGCGGGCCGGAACCCTCACCGGGCGACGTCCGCGGTGCGGGTGTCGCTCTTCGTCCCGTCGGGGTCGAGGTGGGCGAGGACCTTGTCGGAGATCCGGTGCAGCGTCCGGAGTTCGTCCGGGTCGAGGACGTCGATGAACACGTCCAGCACCCGCTCGACGTGTCCGGGCGCGGTGTCCGCCAGGTGGGCGTGACCGGCGTCGGTCAGGACCGCCTGCGTGTACCGGCCGTTGAGCGGGTCGGGCTCGCGGTGCACGAACCCGCGCTTCTCCAGTCGGGTGACCAGGTGCGACAGGCGGGACAGCTCCGAGCCCGCCAGGTCCGCGAGCTCGCTCATCCGCAGGCGCCGCTCGGGCTGCTCGGACAGGTGGGCCAGCACGTGGTACTCGATGAAGCTGAGCTTGGAGTCCTGCTGGAGCTGGGACTCCAGCACGGCGGGCAGCGTCTGGATGAGCCTCATGAACCTGCGCCAGGCCGCCAGTTGGTCGCCGGCGAGCCAGCGCTGCCCGTGCACCTCGGGCTCGTCGGAAGCGGACATGCGCGCAGTCTAGCGGCGACCCGACCCTGACTTGAAGATTCATGTCAGGGTGGCTACCGTGGGACTTGAAATTTCAAGTCCCACGGAACGCGGTTCCCGGAAGGAGCCACAGCACGTGAACGAGTCCGAAAGCCGACTGCGGGTCGTGTTCACCGATCTGCGCCGGGCAGTCGACGACGTCATCCTCAAGCACCAGGTCTCCGTGGACGAGCTGTTCACGGCCATCGACTGGCTGCAACAGGTCGCCGACGCCGGTCAACTGCCGTCCACGAACGTCCTGTTCCGCAAGACCGCCCTGAGGGCGACGGTGGGCGCCCCCTACGCCCATCCGGAGAAGGACGGCGCGAGCCACTGGGAGATGGAGGGCCCCGCCCGCATCCCCGGCGCCCCCGTCCTGCACAGCCCCGCCGTGCTGCCCATGCGCCCCGACGAGCCCGGCGAACCCCTCATCGTGTCCGGAACCGTGCGCACCACCGCGGGTGATCCGCTCCCCGGCGCGGCACTCGACATCTGGCAGATCGACGCCGACAACGTCTACTCGGGCGTGGACGCGGGCGCCTTCGAGGTGCTGGACATCCCCAACGACGCCACCGGCATCCCCACCTACAACCTCCGCGCCACGGTCATCACCGACGATGACGGGCGCTACGAGTTCCGCACCGTGATGCCCGGCGTCGAAACCCTCGGCCTGGCCCCGAACAGCCCGCTCGCCGCGTTGGCCGAGGCGTTGCGGCTCAGCGGTTCGCGGCCGATGCACATCCACTCGATCGTCTCCGCCGACGGGTGCCTCCCGCTGACCACCCAGATCTACTTCG
>DATMCA010000035.1:0-10963 GCA_035559015.1 Umezawaea sp.
GCAGGTCGGTCGTCTCCAGCAGCCGCTGCGCCAACCGCACCCGCTGCACCTGCAACCACCGCCCCGGCGTGCTGCCGGTGGCCCCGACGAACGCCCGGTGGAACGTCCTCCCGCTCAACCCGGCGTACTCGGCCAGGTCACCGACACCGATCGGCTCGGCGAGCCGCCCCACCGCCCAGTCCACAGTGGATGCCAGGTCGGCCTTGGCCGATCGCACCGGAACGGGCGTCTCCGCGTACTGCCGCTGATCCCCTTCCCGCACCGGCGGCATGACCATCCGCCGCGCCACGGTCACCGCGACCTCGGCGCCGTGATCACGACGCAGGAGGTGCAGGCACAGGTCGGCCCCGCCGAGCACCCCGGCGGACGTGTAGACGGGATCGTCGGACGTGAACAGCACGTCCCGCCGCACCAGGGCCTTCGGCGCGGCCGCCTCCAACTCGTCCAGCATCCGCCAGTGCGTGGTGGCCGACCGGCCGTCCAGCAACCCGGCCGCGGCCAGCACGAACGACCCCGAGCACAGCCCGGCCACCGCACCGGTCGTCGCCCTCAACGCCTCCACCGCGGCGGCGGGCACGTCGGCGAACGGCTCGCCGCGCCCCGGCACGACCACGAGGTCGCAGTCGAGCAGCCCGTCCAGCCCGTGCGTCGCCTCCATCGACCCGATCGGCGACAGCGGCGTCGTCGCCCCGCCGTCGGCGCAGAGCCGCACCTCGAACGGCGGCACCCCCGAATCGGTCCGGTCGATCCCCCAGACCTCGCTCACCACCGACACGTCGAAGATCCGGCTGTCCGGCAGCAGCAGAACGCCCACGGTGCGCATGGCAGAAAAGTACCGCAACGCGCACCTCTTGCCACTCCCCGATCCCACCGCGACGGCCGACAGTAGGACCCATGACAGCCCTGATCCTGATCGACGTGCAGCGCGGTTTCGACGACCCGGACTTCTGGGGCCCGCGCAACAACCCCGACGCCGAAGCCAACATCACCGCCCTGGCCAGGGCGTGGAAGGGCCCGGTCGTGCTCGTCCGGCACGACTCGACCAAACCCGGCTCACCGCTGGCGGCAGGCACGACCGGCAACGCCTTCAAGCCCGAACTGGACGACGTCCGCCCGGACCTGATGTTCGCGAAGAGCGTCAACTCCGCCTTCCACGGCGAGGTCGACCTGCACGCGTGGCTGACGAACCGGGGCATCACCGACATCACCCTCGTCGGCATCCAGACCAACATGTGCGTCGAGACGACGGCCCGCGTCGGCGGCAACCTCGGCTACCGCGTGGTCGTGCCGATCGACGCCACCTTCACGTTCGACCTGGAGGACCTCACGGCGGACCAGCTGACCGCCGCCACGGTGGCGAACCTGCGTGGCGGCGGCTTCGCGGAGATCACCAGCACCAAGGAGGTGCTAGACGGCATCTAGGCCGTGGAACTCGCGGATCACCGTGACGATCTCGTCCATGATCTGCGTGAGTTCGTAGTCCTTCGGCGTGAACACCCTGGCCACACCGCGTTCCTTGAGCTTCTCGGCGTCGTCGGGCGGGATGATCCCCCCGACGATGACCGGGATGTCACCCGCACCGGCGGCGCGGAGGCCGTCGACCACGGCGGGCACGACCTCCAGGTGCGACCCGGACAGGATCGACAGGCCGACGACGTGCACGTCCTCCTGCACGGCGGCGGACGTGATCTGCGCGGGCGTGAGCCGGATCCCCTGGTACACCACCTCGAACCCGACGTCGCGGGCCCGGACGGCGACCTGCTCGGCGCCGTTCGAGTGCCCGTCCAGGCCGGGCTTGCCGACCAGGATCCGCAGCCGCTCACCGATCTCCTCGCCCGTGGCCCGGACCCGGTCGCGCACCCTCGCGATCTCCGTGCCCGCCTCACCGGACGCCGACGCGGCCGAAACCCCCGTGGGAGCCCGGTATTCGCCGAACGTCTCGCGCAGCGCCTGCGACCACTCGCCGGTCGTGACCCCGGCCTTGGCGCACGCGATGGTGACCTCGACCAGGTTCGCGTCGGTCTTCGCCGCCGCGCGCAACGCCGTCAGCGTCGAGTCCACCAGCGACCCGTCCCGACCGGCCCGCCACTCGCGGATCGCTTCCACCGCTTGGAGTTCCACGACCGGATCGATCGTCTCGATCGCCTTCGCGCCCTCGGCCTGCAACGGCGACGGCTCGCTGGTGGCGAACCTGTTCACGCCCACCACGACGTCCTCGCCGGACTCGACCCGGCGACGCCGGTCGGCCAGCGAGCTGACGAGCGCGGACTTCATGTACCCGCTCTCGACGGCCGCGACCGCGCCGCCCATCGCCTGCACGCGGTCGATCTCCTCGCGCGCCCCGGCGATGATCTCCGCGACCTTGGCCTCGACCACCTTCGAGCCCTCGAAGATGTCCTGGTACTCCAACAGGTCCGTCTCGTACGCGAGCACCTGCTGCATCCGCAGCGCCCACTGCTGGTCCCACGGGCGCGGCAGGCCGAGGGCCTCGTTCCACGCGGGCAGCTGGATCGCGCGGGCACGAGCGTCGCGGGACAGCGACACCGCCAGCATCTCCAGCACGATCCGCTGCACGTTGTTCTCCGGCTGCGCCTCGGTCAACCCGAGCGAGTTGACCTGCACGCCGTACCGGAACCGCCGCTGCTTCGGGTCGGTGATCCCGTACCGCTCGCGGGTGATGTCGTCCCAGAGCTGGGTGAACGCCCGCATCTTGCACATCTCCTCGACGAACCGCACGCCCGCGTTCACGAAGAACGACATGCGCGCGACCACGTCGCCGAACCGCTCCGGCGGCACCTGCCCCGAGTCGCGGACGGAGTCCAGCACGGCGATGGCCGTCGACATCGCGTACGCGACCTCCTGCGCGGGCGTGGCGCCCACTTCCTGGAGGTGGTAGCTGCAGATGTTGATCGGGTTCCACTTCGGCACGTTCGACACGGTCCACGCGACCACGTCCGTGATCAGCCGCAGGCTCGGGCCGGGCGGGAACACGTACGTCCCGCGCGACAGGTACTCCTTGATGATGTCGTTCTGCGTCGTCCCGGCGAGCTGGTTCGGGTCGGCGCCGTGCTCCTCGGCCACGCTGACGTACAGCGCGAGCAGCCACATCGCCGTCGCGTTGATCGTCATGGACGTGTTCGCACCGTCGAACGGGATCCCGTCGAACAGCCTGCGCATGTCGCCGATGTGGCTGATCGGCACCCCGACCTTGCCCACCTCGCCCTTGGCGAGTTCGTCGTCGGGGTCGTAGCCGGTCTGCGTCGGCAGGTCGAACGCCACCGACAGACCCGTCTGGCCCTTGGCGAGGTTCCGCCGGTACAGCTCGTTGGACGCGGAAGCGGACGAGTGGCCCGCGTAGGTCCTCATGACCCACGGGCGGTCGCGCTCCCGGTCGGCCGGGTACGGCAAGACAACCTCCCGGAGGCCGGTGACGACGTCGTTGCTCGTAGCGTACTGACCAGTAACACGCCGTCCACGTGCCGTTGCTCACTGAATCGGTATTGGGCACCCGGTCGTGGACGGGCCGTCACCCTGCGGAACCCCTCCCCGCTGTCCGCACTCCAAGGGGCTCAGGCACGGGCTCGATCCAGAACCTCCGTAGGATCGCCGCTCAGGGGCAAGCGTTGAGGAGTTCTTTGGTGAGTGAGCATTTCCGGGTCCACGGCGGGGCGCGCCTGGTCGGCGAGGTCGATGTCGTCGGGGCCAAGAACAGCGTGTTGAAGCTGATGGCGGCGGCTCTGCTCGCCGAGGGCACCTCGACCATCACGAACTGCCCGGAGATCCTGGACGTCCCGCTCATGGCGGACGTCCTGCGGAGCCTCGGGTGCATCGTCGTCATCGAGGGCGATGTGGTCACCATCACCACACCTGGTGAGCTGAACCACCGCGCGGACTCAGAGGCGATGGGCAAGCTCCGCGCGTCGGTGTGCGTGCTCGGTCCGCTCGTCGGCCGCTGCAAGCGCGCGGTCGTGGCGCTGCCCGGCGGTGACGCGATCGGCTCGCGCCCGCTGGACATGCACCAGGCGGGTCTGCGGAAGCTCGGCGCCACGACGGAGATCGAGCACGGCTGCGTCGTCGCGAACGCCGAGGGCCTGCACGGCGCCCAGATCTGGCTGGACTTCCCCAGCGTGGGCGCGACCGAGAACATCCTGATGGCCGCGGTGCTGGCCAAGGGCACGACGGTGATCGACAACGCGGCCCGTGAGCCGGAGATCATCGACATCTGCCTGATGCTCCAGCAGATGGGCGCCAAGATCGAGGGCGCGGGCACGTCCACGCTGACCGTGCACGGCGTCGACAGCCTGAACCCGACGCAGCACCGCGTCGTCGGCGACCGGATCGTGGGCGCGACCTGGGCGTTCGCCGCCGCGATGACCAGGGGCGACATCCGCGTCCGCGGCGTCAACCCGCACCACATCGACCTCGTGCTGGAGAAGCTCCGCATGGCCGGAGCCGAGGTCACCACCTACGAGGGCGGTCCGGACGAGGGCTTCCGCGTGGTGCAGGAGGGGCGGCCCAAGTCGGTCGACTTCGTCACCCTGCCGTACCCCGGTTTCGCGACCGACAACCAGCCGTTCGCCATCGCGCTGTCCACGGTCTCCGAGGGCACTTCGATGATCACCGAGAACCTCTTCGAGGCGCGGTTCCGGTTCATCGAGGAGATGATCCGCCTGGGCGCCGACGCCCGCACCGACGGCCACCACGCCGTCGTCCGCGGCGTCGAACGCCTCTCCAGCGCCCCGGTGTGGGCGTCGGACATCCGCGCGGGCGCCGGTCTCGTGCTGGCGGGCCTGTGCGCGGACGGCGCGACCGAGGTGTACGAGATCTTCCACATCGAACGCGGCTACCCCGGCTTCGTGGAGAACCTCCGCAAGCTCGGCGCCAGCGTGGAGCGCGTCACCGGCTAGACATCTCTGAGCAGGAGTTTCGCGTCCGGGACGTCTACCGGGAACACCATCACCCGGTAGGCGCCCGGCTCCGCGCCCCGCACTGCCGTGGCCTTGATGCCCGCCGTGCGCAAGCGCTTGGCGAGCACCCGCGCGGCCTCCTCGGTCGGCACCACCGCGACCTCGTTGAGCAGGCCGAAGTCGTCACCGGTGTAGTCCGGCACGGCGCGGCGGTCGTTGCCGAACGCCCACCGCAGCACCCCCGCGAACAAGCCGAAGACCACGATCAGCACCAGGGTCTGGATCCACGCGTTCACACCCGCCATCCTCCGCCTCCGCGACCGTCGGCACAGCCACCGGGCGGATCACCGAACTAGAGTGCTGGGCATGGCGGTTCACCTCACGAAGATCTACACGCGGGTCGGCGACGACGGCACGACCGGACTCGGCGACTTCTCCCGGGTGCCCAAGACGGATCCGCGCATCGTCGCGTACGCGGACGTGGACGAGACCAACTCGTCCCTCGGGGTCGCGCTGGCGCTCGGCGCGTTGGCCGACGACGTGCGCGAGGTCGTGCAGAAGGTGCAGAACGACCTGTTCGACGTCGGCGCCGACCTGTGCACCCCCATCGTGCCCGAACCGGAGTACCCGCCGCTGCGCGTCACGCAGGCGTACGTCGACCGGCTGGAGGGCTGGTGCGACGAGTACAACGCCCGCACCGGCAAACTGGACTCGTTCATCCTCAACGGCGGCACCCCCGGCGCCGCCCTGCTGCACCAGGCGCGCACGATCTCACGGCGGGCGGAACGCAGCACGTGGGCACTACTCGAGGTGGACGCCGACCACACGAACGTCCTGACCGCGAAGTACCTGAACCGCCTGTCCGACCTGCTGTTCATCCTCGCCCGCGTCGCGAACCCGGACGGCGACGTGCTTTGGAAGCCGGGCGGCAACGCCTAGCTGGCCCAGTACACGGTCTGCTCACGGGTGACCTGTCGGACGACGTGCGGCGCGTTGTCGTCGACCAGCACGAAGAAGTCGTCCGACCGGTAGACCTCGTAGGGCATGGCGTCGGTCGTCGGCATCGTTGTCGGAAAGATAATCGATCTTGAAGTCGTCAATCCGACCACACGGCAGGGTCGACCCGTGGCGAACCGAATCAGCCGTCTTCCAATGCCCGCAGTTCGTCGAAGGCCGCCAGTTGCCGTCGCCTGCGGTTGTGCTGTTCCTTGAGCACGTCGGCCGTCCGCAAGCGGGTGTGCGAACCGACCTTGTGCGAGGGGATCTCACCGACGTTGATCTTGCGCATCAACGCGGGGCGCGAAAGGCCCAGCAGTTGGGCGGCCGCGGTGGTGGTCAGTTCCACGGGCATCTCGTTGACCGTGACAGCAGGCCCCAGCGCCACGGCATGCACCACTTGAGTGATGATCTCGGACAACTCGGCCGGCACCTGGACGACAGAGCCGTCCTCACCCACCTCGGCGGTGAACCGTGCGCCGTCCGGCGGAAGCACGCTCATCAACGCCTTGGCCTGCCGCTGGGTCGCGCTCGATCGCCAGCAGGACACGCCTAGCTGGCCCAGGGAATGGAGCGGCCCGGAGGCGCTGATTCGAGCCAGGACAGGAATCCTGTGAGCGCGTCCGGGCCCATGGCGATCTCGATCTCGCTCCCCGTGGAACTGCGGCAGCGGAGCACCGTGGAGCCCGCGGGCATCGCGTAGGTCTCGGAGGCGGCCGGTTCGCGCCGGTCGTCGATCTCCAGGCCCTCGCGGGTGATGATCTGGTTCGGGCCGGAGCCGAGGCTGAGCACGCGGAACCAGACGAACTCGTCGCCCTGGTAGCGGCCGACGCCGAGGTGCCAGCCCCGGCCGCTGTCGTCTTGGCGCAGGCGGAGCGCGACGTGCACGCCGCCAGCGCGGAGCAGTCGGAGTCGGCGCCAGGCGAAGTACGCCAGGCTCACAACCCCCACGAACAGGACCACCCCGACGATCTCGGCGATCCCCACGGCGATACCCGCTCGTCCGCGTCCGGTCTCAGGCCGAGTGTCCGGCGGCGCGCAAGGCGGCGAGTGCTCGCCCTCGCTGGAGGTCGTCCGAGTCCTTCGCGGCGGACCGCGCCTGCTCGACGTCGATCTCATCGGCCAGTTCGGCGTCCTCGGCGAGCACGCTCACCGCGGACCCGGTCACGGACAGGAACCCGCCGTAGACGGCGGCCGTCACCAGCTCACCGTCGGTCGTGCGGATGCGGACCACGCCACCCTCGACCAACTGGCCGAGCATGGGCTCGTGGCCCGGTAGTACGCCGATCTCGCCCTCGGTCGTCTGGGCGACCACCGACGTGGCCGTGCCCGACCACAGACGGCGTTCAACGGCGACCAACTGGACGGTCATCTCGGCCACGCGTATCTCCCTCGTCGACTGGAGTCGAACCGCAGTCTAAACGGTCGGGTGACAACCTTGCCGCCCCGGCCTGGTCACACCGCCCCGCGACCCGCCTTGATCACCTCCCACCACGGGCGGAACCGGTGAGCCCGCTAGGCGTTCACGCGGGTGCGGGAGCCGATGGCGAACACGGCTCCCGCGCCCAGCGCGGCGACGAGGGCGAAGGCGTAGAAGCCCCACGGGTACGCGACGCCCGCGGTGAGCAGGGCGCCGCCGAGGAGCGGGCCGCAGATGGCGCCGATGCGGCCGATGCCCGCGGTCCAGCCGAGACCGGTGGCGCGGTTGGCGTCGGAGTAGACGCTGCCGACGTAGGCGTACACGAGGACCTGGGCGCTGAACACGAAGCAGCCCGCGACGAGCACGGCCACGTACACGCCGATGCCGGGCAGCTTCACGCTCAGCAGGGCCAGGGCCACCGCGGCGAAGGTGAACCAGGCGATGGTGGAGCGCCGGACGCCGAAGCGGTCGGCCACGTACCCGGCCACCAGAAGGCCGATCACGGCACCGATGTTCAACGTCAGCAGGAGGCTCAGCGCGGCACCGAGCGGGTAGCCCGCGGCGCGCATGATCTGCGGCAGCCAGGTGTTGAGGCCGTAGACGAGCAGCAGGCCCATGAAGGACGCGACCCAGAACGCGAGGGTGGCGCGGACGAGGCCGGGCTTGAAGAGGGATCCGATGACGTCCTTGACGGGCGCCGGTTCGAAGGCGCGCGACTCGGGCAGGTTGCGCCACATCAGCGGGACGAGGACGAGCGCGGGCGCCGCGCCGATGACGAACAGCGCCCGCCAGCCGAACGACGGGATCACCACGATGCCGAGCAGGGCGGTGATGACCGCGCCGACGTGGTAGCCGGTCATGATGAAGGTGGTGGAACGGCCGCGGCGGTCCTCCCGGGAGAACTCGTTCACCAGCGCGATGGCGGTCGGCAGGCAGCCGCCCAGGCCGAGCCCGGCGAGGAAGCGCAGCAGCCCGAAGACGAGCACGGACGGCGAGAACGCGCACAGCAGCGTGAAGACGGAGAAGCTGGTCACGGCGAGCATCAGCGCCTTGCGCCTGCCGATGACGTCGGTGACCGTGCCTATCGCGAGCGCGCCGAGCATCATGCCCACCAGGCCGACGGTGGAGACGATCGACGCGCTCGCGGGGTTCAGGCCCCAGACCTTCTCCTGGAGCAGCACCGGCAGAACGGTGCCGAGCACGACGAGGTCGAACCCGTCCAGCAACACCGCGGTCCAGCTCAGCGGCAACACCCAGCGGTTGGTGGACATGGTGACCTCCAGTGGTCAGAAGGGCAGGCCTACGTAGTTCTCCGCCAGGCTTGTGGCCGCCGCGGAACTCGTTGCGGTGTAACGCAGTTGGGACAGTTGCAGCCGGTGGTGGTAGTCCTCCGCGCCCGGCGCGCGGTGCAGCATCGTGGTCATGTGGTTGGAGAAGCCCTGCGCCCGCCACACCCGGCGCAGGCAGGTGTCCGAATAGGACTCGACCAGTTCGGTGTCACCCTTGTGCAGCAACGCGGACAGCGCTCGGGACAGCACCAGGACGTCGGCGATGGCGAGGTTCATGCCCTTCGCCCCGGTCGGCGGCACGATGTGCGCGGCGTCGCCAGCGAGGAACAGCCGCCCGTACCGCATCGGCTCGGCGACGAAGCCGCGCATCGGCGTGATGCCCTTCTCGATCACCGGCCCCTCGGTCAGCTCGAAGCCGTCGTCGGTCTGGAGCCGCAGGTGCAGCTCGTCCCAGATGCGGTCGTCCGACCAGTCCTCGATGTGCTCGTCCGGGTCGACCTGGAGGTAGAGCCGGGTCACCTCCGGCGAGCGCATGCTGTGCAGCGCGAACCCGCGCTCGTGGCTGGTGTAGATCAGTTCCTCGTGCGACGGCTCGGCCTTCGCCAGCACCCCGAGCCAGGCGAACGGGTAGACCTGCTCGAAGATCCTGAGCACGGTGTCCGGGATGGCGCTGCGGGAGATCCCGTGGAAACCGTCACACCCCGCGACCACGTCGCACTCCAGCTCACCGCCGTCGAACGTGATCCGCGGACGGTCCGTCTCGATGTCGTGCACGGCGACGTCGGACACCGAGAACCGGAGGTCCCCGCCCGCCGCCAGCCTGGCCTGGATGAGGTCCTTCACGATCTCCTGCTGGCCGTACACGGTGATCGTGCTCCCGGTCAGCTCCGTGAGCGGGATGCGGTGGTCCTCGCGGTCGAACCGGAGCGAGAACCCGTGGTGGGGCAGTCCTTCCTTGTCCATCCGGTCGGCGAGGCCGACCTCCCTGAGCAGGTCCGCGGTGGGCTGTTCGACCACTCCCGCCCGCACCCGCCTCTCGACGTATACGCGGCTGCGGGCCTCGAGCACGACCGAATCGATGCCTTCGAGGTGCAGCAGGTGGGACAGCAGCAGTCCCGCGGGTCCGGCTCCTATGATTCCGACCTGGGTACGCACTCGGGACATCGTGCTGTGGTCCACTCCCCTCAGCGAGTGGACTTTCCACTCATCGGAAGGCCATCCTTGGGGGCGTGACGACACCGAAGTCCGTCGCGGGGAGGCTGTTCACGCTGCTGAGCGTCTTCTCCGAGCAACGACCGTCGGCAAACCTGTCCGAGTTGAGCCGCAGCGCCGGGCTGGCGCTGAGCACCACCCACCGGTTGGTGAACGAGTTGGTGGAGTGGGGCGCGCTGGACCGCGACGACGAAGGCCGCTACCACGTCGGCCTGCGGCTGTTCGAACTCGCGGCCCTGTCCCCTGGGAGCCTGGGGCTGCGGGAGCGCGCCCTGCCGTTCCTGGAGGACCTGTACGAGGTCACGCACCAGAACGTGCAGTTGGCGGTCCGGGACGGCCTGGAAGCGGTCTACGTCGAGCGGATCTCGGCGCACAACGCGGTCAACGTGGTGACCCGGATCGGCAGCAGGCTGCCCGTGCACGCGTCCGGCGTGGGGCTCGCGATGCTGGCGTTCGCCGCGCCCGAGGTGCAGGAGTTGGCCCTGCGCAGCCCGATGCGGCGGTTCACCCCCAAGACGATCACCACGGCCGCCGCGCTGCGGGAGATGCTGGCGCGAGTCCGGCGCGACGGGTACGCGATCAGCGACGGCCAGATCGAGCTGATCACGCTGTCGGTGGCCGCGCCGATCCGCGGGGAGGACGACGGCGTGGTCGCCGCGGTGTCGATCGTGGTGCCGCAGGACGTCGACGTCGCCGGGCTCGTGCCCGCCGTGCGGACGGCGGCCAGGGGCATCTCCCGTGCGCTGGGGGCACCCAGCGCCGTGCGCTCACCCGAGCGCGGGGCCTCCGTCTAGGGAGGCCCCGCGGTCCGGGGTCAGCAGCCCAGGGTGGTCCTGGCGTGGCTGATCACGATGTCCGTGCCCGTCAGGAGCTTGACGTGCAGGGCGTTGACGGTGATGCCGCCGGGGTGCGGCACGCGCTCGTTGACGATCACGGTGGCCGCCAACGGGATGACGATGGTCTGGTTCACCGTGGGGTTGACGATCGTCACGCCCGCCACGCGGAGGTTGCCGACGGTGGTCGAGCCGGTCGCGGTCACGACGCCCGCGCTGTCGTCGGTGGCCGTCGCCTTGGCCTCGACGCTGTCTGCGGTGACGAGGCCACCCAAGAGGCTGATCCCGGCCGTCCTGGCGCTCGCC
>DATMCA010000036.1:0-2130 GCA_035559015.1 Umezawaea sp.
TCAACACGTTGATCACCAGCGTCACGAACACCACCAGCAGCACCGGGGCCAAGAGCGGGACCGTGACGCGGCGGAACACCTGCACCTCGGTCGCGCCGTCGACGCGGGCCGCCTCCAGCGCGTCGCGCGGGATCGCGGACAGGCCCGCGGCGATGAACGTGATCGCGAAACCGGTCATGATCCAGATCCACGACGAGATGATCACCGGGGTGATCAGCGACGGCCCGAGCCAGGTGAGGCCCCGGAACGGCAGCTCGAAGTTCACCACGGGCAGCCGCAGCTGGTACGAGCCCTCGGCCAGGCCGGGGAACGTGAACCGGCCGTCGTCGCCGGACGTCGTGCGCCCCACCACCCTGCCGTCCTGGACCGCCTCGATCGCGATCTTCGGCATGCCCTTCTCCGTGCCGTCGAGCTGGCTCGCCCGACCGCCGACGGAGACGTCCAGCCACACGACGCCGCGCAGCTCCGTCGACCCCGCCGTCGGCGCGCTGGCCGGGGTCGCGGTGGGCGGCAGCTGGGCGGGCGGGAACCCGACCAGCGGCACCGTCACCGAGGCGCCGGACGGGAACGCGTCCCGGCTCGCGAAGCCCTCGGGCGTCGCGACGAACGGCGCCCCGTCGCGGGGCCGCGCGCCGGGGTAGGCCGACGACGGCGAGAACAGGTCGTGCACGCCGACCACGGCCGCGTTCACCACGCCCTGGCCAGGGTCCTCCTCGTAGACCAGCCGGAAGATGATGCCGGAGGCGAACAGCGAGATCGCCATCGGCATGAACAGCACCAGCCGGAACGCGGTGGCCCACCGGATGCGCTCCGTCAGCACGGCCAGGATGAGCCCGAGCCCGGTCACCGCGGCGGGAGCCACGACGACCCAGATCACGTTGTTCTTGAACGCGGTCAGCGTGCGGTCGTCGGTGAACGTGTTGACGTAGTTGCCAAGCCCGACGAACTCGTCGCCGGAGCGGTCGAAGAAGCTGCGGATCAGCGAGTACACCAGCGGGTAGAGCACCAGCGCCGCCAGCACGAGCGCGGCGGGCAGCAGGAACACCGCCGCGAGCTTGGGCGAGCGCCCCATCGACGGGTCGTCGACGACCTGCTGCCCGGGGGGCCGCCCGCCGCCGCGAACGCCCTCGGCGTCCGCGACGGCGGAATCGGAAACGGTCATGTCACTTCCCGAAGGACTTGGCTGCGTTTTCCTCCAGGCGCTTGGTGGCGCCGTCGAGGTCGGCCGGAGCGGCCAGGAAGTCCTGGAGGTCCTTCCACTCGCCCGCGCCCTTGGTGCCGCCGAAGGCGGACGGGGCGAGGTCGGACATGTCGAACCGGACGTTGTCGCCGGCGTCGACGAGTTGCTTCGCCAGTTCGCGGGTGACGTCGTCGGGGTAGGAGTCGGCGGCGATGTCCTTGTTGGGGGACAGGTAGCCGCCGAGTTCGGCCCACACGGTGCCCGCTTCGGGGGAGGCCAGGAAGGCCATGAACTGCTTGGTGGCCTCGTCGTCCTTGAGCGCCACGGCGGCGTCGCCGCCGGCCACGACGGCGGCCTTGCTGCCGCTGATCGACGGGAACGGGAAGAACTTGGCGTCCTCGCCGACCTTCGCCTTGGTGTTGGCGGAGATGACGCTCGCGACGAAGTCGGCCTCGAACACCATGGCGGCCTTGGGTTCGTCGCCGAAGACGTTGATGACGGACTTGGCGAACTCGGTCTGGAGCGCGCCCGCGCTGCCGCCCGCGATGAGCCGCTGGTCGCCGAAGAGCTGCGCCAGCGTTTCGAGGGCCTTGCGCACCGACGGGTCGGTCCACGGGATCTCGTGCTTGCTGAGCTTGTCGTAGTTGTCCGGGCCCGCGGTGCGCAGGTAGACGTTCTCGAACCAGTCGGTCAACGTCCAGCCGTCGGCGCCCGCGATGGAGACCGCGGCCTGGCCGGTGTCCACAACGGACTTGCCGGTGGCGATGAACTCCTCCCACGTGGCGGGGGCCTTCGCGCCGACCTGGTCCAGGGCCTTCTGGCTGTACCAGAACGTGGACTTGTTGGCGGCCTTGAAGTAGACGCCGTAGAGCTTGCCGTCGACGCTGCCGAACTGCTTCCAGATCGGCGCGTTGTGGTCCGCGACGGCCTTCTCGACGTCGGCGGGCAGC
>DATMCA010000037.1:0-5729 GCA_035559015.1 Umezawaea sp.
GGCTCGTCGCTGTGCGCGGTGGCCAACCGGGTGTCCTACGTGCTCGACCTGCACGGGCCGAGCATGGTGGTCGACACCGCGTGCTCGTCGTCGCTGGTGGCGCTGCACCTGGCCGCCCAGTCGCTGCGGCGCGGGGAGTGCGCCCTCGCCCTCGCGGGCGGTGTCACGGTCATGGCGACGCCCACCTCGTTCATCGAGTTCAGCAGGCAGCGCGGTCTGTCCGCCGACGGCCGGTGCAAGGCGTTCTCCGAGTCCGCCGACGGCACCGGCTGGGCCGAGGGCGCGGGCCTGCTGCTGGTGGAACGGCTGTCGGACGCGGTGCGCAACGGCCACGAGGTGCTGGCGGTCGTCCGCGGCTCCGCGGTCAACCAGGACGGCGCCAGCAACGGCCTGACCGCGCCCAACGTCGCCGCCCAGGAGCAGCTCATCGAACGGGCGCTGGCCGACGCCGGGGTGTCGGCCGCGCAGGTCGACGTCGTCGAGGCGCACGGCACGGGCACCAGGCTCGGCGACCCCATCGAGGCCCAGGCCCTGCTCGCCACCTACGGCCGGGCGCACACGCCGGACCGGCCGCTGCGCCTCGGCTCGCTGAAGTCCAACATCGGGCACGCCCAAGCGGCCGCGGGGGTCGGCGGTGTGATCAAGATGGTCGAGGCGCTGCGCCGCGGCGTGCTGCCCGCGACCCTGCACGTCGAGCGGCCCACGCCGTACGTGGACTGGTCCGACCGCCGGGTCGCGCTGCTCACCGAGCCGATGGCGTGGCCGGAAAACGACCACCCGAGGCGGGCGGCGGTGTCCTCGTTCGGCATCAGCGGCACCAACGCCCACGTGGTCCTGGAGGCCGGGCCGGGCGTCACCGACACGGCCGAGAGCGCCCGCACGACCCCGCTGACCACCGTCCCGATCCTGCTCTCCGCGAGCAGCGCGCCCGCGTTGCGGGCCCAGGCGGACAGCCTGCTGGGCCACCTCGCCATCGCCCCGGCCGCGGACCTGTCCGCGCTCGGCTTCTCCCTCGCCACGACTCGCGGCGCCCTGAAGCACCGCGCGGTGCTGCTCGCCGCCGACCGCTCGGAGCTGGAGGCCGGTCTGCACGCGATCGCCGCCGACGGCACGGCGCCGCGGCTGGTCCGGGACACGGCGGGCGAGGGCCGGACGGCGTTCCTCTTCGCCGGGCAGGGCGCCCAGCGGCCCGGCATGGGGCAGGAGCTGCACCGGGCGTTCCCGGCGTACGCCGAGGCGTTCGACGCCGTCTGCGACGCCCTGCGGCCGCACCTCGACCGGCCGCTGCGGGACGTGGTCTTCGCGGCCGACGGATCCGCGGAGGCCCGGCTGCTCGGGCGGACCGACTGGACCCAGCCCGCCCTGTTCGCCTGCGAGGTCGCCCTGTTCGGGCTGCTGGATTCGTGGGGCGTGCGGCCCGACGCGGTGCTCGGGCACTCGGTCGGCGCCCTGGCGGCGGCCCACGTGGCCGGGGTGCTCACGCTGGAAGACGCCGCCGCGCTAGTCGCGGCCAGGGGCCGGGTCATGGCCCGGCTGCCGGAGGGCGGGGCGATGGTGGCGCTGCGCGCGACCGACGTGCAGGCCGCCGCCCTCGTGGCGGGCCACGAGGACCGGCTGTCGGTGGCCGCCGTCAACGCGCCCGAGTCGACCGTGCTCTCGGGTGACCGCGAGGCGCTCGCCGCCGTCGTCGAGGCGTTCCGGGCGGCCGGCGGCACGGCGACGTGGCTGCGCGTCGGCCACGCCTTCCACTCCCCGCTGGTGGACCCGGTGCTCGCGGAGCTGCACGACGTGGCCGCGCGCACCACGCCCGGCGAACCCCGGATCACCCTGGTGTCCGACCTGACCGGGAAGCCCGTGGAGCCCGGCCAGCTCGCCGACCCGGACTACTGGGTGCGCCACGCGCGCGGCACCACCCGGTTCCAGGACGGCGTGCACAGCCTCGTGGACCTGGGCTGCACGCGCTTCCAGGAACTCGGCCCCGGTGGCGACCTCGCGGCGCTGGTCGCCGAGTGCCTGGCCGACGCGACCGCCGAGGACCCCGTGACGAGCGCGCCGGTGCCGTCCCTCCGACCGAACCGGCCGGAGGTCGAGACGCTGCTGACGGCGGTCTCGCACCTGCACGTCAGCGGGCAGGGAGTCGACTGGGCGGCGGTCTTCGCCGACCGTCCCGCCCGCGTCGCGCTGCCGACGTACGCCTTCCAGCGGGAGCGCTACTGGCTGCCCGCGACCACGCGGGCGAGCCACCCGACCGCGGACCTCCGCGCGGCGGGCCTCACCCCGTCCGGCCACCCGCTGCTCGGCGCCCTCGTCGAACTCCCGGACGGCCTGCTGCTGAGCGGCAGGCTGTCGCTCGCCGACCACCCGTGGCTGGCCGACCACCGCGTCGGCGGCACCGTGCTGGTGCCGGGAACGGCCCTGGTGTCCATGGTCGACTGGGCGGCCCGGAAGGCGGGCTGCGACGTGGTCGAGGAACTCGTGCTGGAGGCGCCGTTCGCGGTGCCCGAGGACGCGGAGTTCCAGGTCCGGGTGGTCGTCACCGGCCCCGACGACGCCGGGCTCCGCGCCGTGACCGTGCACGCCAGGCGCGAGGACGACGAACCGGGCGAGTGGACCCGGCACGCCGGCGGCACCCTCGGGTGCGAGGCGGCGGAGCCGCTGGCCGACCTGCGCGTCTGGCCGCCGGTGGGCGCGGAACCCGAGGCCGTGACGCCCGACCGCCTCTACGCCGACCTGGTCGCGAGGGGGCTCGACCACGGGCCCGCGTTCCGCGACGTCCGGGCGCTGTGGCGGCGAGGTGACGAGGTCTTCGCCGAGGTGGCGCTGTCCGACGGCAGGCTCCGCCCGGCCGACTACCTCGTGCACCCGGCCCTGCTCGACGCGGCGCTGCACCCCATCGCCCTCGGCGGCACGGGGGACGGCACGCCGCTGCCCTACGCCTGGGCCGGGGTGCGGACCCTGGGACCGGCGGGGTCGCGGCTGCGCGTCCGGCTCGCCCCGGCGGGCCCGCGCGCGGTGTCGATCGACGCGGCGGACGCCGACGGGAACCCGGTGGTCTCGGTCCGCTCCCTCACGATGCTGCCGAGGGCCGACGAGCGGGACGGCGTCGACGGCCTGCTCTTCCCGGCGTGGACCCCGCTGGCCGACCTGCCCGCGCCGGTCACGACCGACCGGTGGGCCCTCCTCGCGCCGTCCGGTGAGGAGTTCCCGGACATCGCGGACGTCCACCGCGACCTGGCGGGCCTCGTCGACGCCATGACGTCGGACGAGGCCCCGGACCGGATCCTGCTGCCCTGCCCGGCGAGCGACGCCGACCCGGCCGCCGCGGTGCGGCAGGTACTGCACCGGGTCCTGGCCGCCGCCGCCGTCCTCACCACGGACGACCGGCTGGCCCGCACGCGCCTGGTGGTGCACACCCGCGACGCCGTGGCCGTGGACGGCGACCAGCACCCGGCCGGGCTCGCGCACCGCGCCGCCTGGGGCTTCGTGCGCTCGCTCCAGGCCGAGCACCCCGACCGGTTCGTCCTCGTCGACTCCGACGGCGACCCGGCGTCCCGGCGCGTGCTCGCCGCGGCGCTCGCGACGGGGGAGCCGCAACTCGCCCTGCGCGCGGGCGTCGCGTACCGGCCGACGCTCACCGCCGTGGAGCCCCAGGCGGTGCTGGCGCCGCCCGCCGGGGAACCGCACTGGCGCCTCGACTTCGTCGGCAGGCAGACGTTCGAGGAGTTGACCCTGGCCCCGTGGCCGGAAGCCGGTGAACCCCTCGCGCCGGGCCAGGTCCGGGTGCGGCTCCGGGCCGCGGGCCTCAACTTCCGCGACGTGCTGCTCGCCCTCGGGGTGATCCCGCCGTCGGTCGACCCGGACGCCACCAGCACGGGGCAGGGCGGCGAGGGCGCGGGTGTCGTCCTGGAAACAGGGCCCGGCGTCACCGACCTGCGCCCCGGCGACCGGGTGATGGGCCTGTTCGCGGGCATCGGACCGGTGTCGCTCACCGACCACCGGCTGCTGGTCCGCGTCCCGCGCGGCTGGTCGTTCGAGCAGGCCGCCGCGGTCCCGGTGGCCTACCTGACCGCCTACCACGGCCTGGTGCACCTGGCCGGTCTCGGCGCGGGTGACTCCGTGCTGGTGCACGCGGGGACGGGCGGCGTCGGCACGGCCGCCGTGCGGCTCGCCCGCAACCTGGGCGCGGAGGTCTTCGCCACGGCGAGCCCGCCGAAGTGGGACGCGCTGCGCGCCGCCGGACTGCCCGACGACCACATCGCCTCGTCCCGCGCGCTCGACTTCGAGCAGCGCTTCCTCGCGACCACCGCTGGGCGGGGCGTCGACGTCGTGCTCAACTGCCTGGCGGGCGAGTTCATCGACTCCTCGCTGCGGCTGCTGCCGCGTGGCGGCCACTTCCTGGAGATGGGCAAGACCGAGCACCGCGACGCCGACGAGGTCGCGGCGGCGCACCCCGGTGTGTCCTACCGGGCGTACGACGTGCGCGACCCCGGTCTCGACCGGATGCGGGAGATGCTGACCGCGCTGCTCGACCTGTTCGACCGGGGGATCCTCGAACCGCCGCCGGTGTCCGCCTGGGACGTTCGACGGGCGCCACGGGCCTTCCGCCACCTGAGCGAGGCCAAGCACGTCGGCAAGATCGTGCTCACCCTCCCGGCGGGCGACGAGGTCTGGGACCCCGACCGCGCCGTGCTGGTCACCGGCGGCCACGGCCACCTCGGCCGACTCGTCGCCCGGCACCTCGTCGTCGAACACGGGGTGCGCCAGGTGGTCCTGCTGGGCCGGAGCCTCCCGACGTCGGGCAGCGCGGCGGAGCAGGCCGTCGAGGATCTTCGCGGCCTCGGCGCCGACGTCCGCGCCGTCGCCTGCGACGCCGCGGACCGAGCCTCCCTGGACGCGGCACTGGCCGACCTGGCCCGCGATGGCGTCCACCTCGGCGGTGTGGTGCACGCGGCGGGCGTGCTCGACGACGGCGTGCTCGCGTCGATCACCCCGGAGAAGCTGGAACAGGCGTTGCGCCCCAAGGTGGACGCGGCGCTCAACCTCCACCGCGCCACCCGTGACCTCGGCGCGTTCGTGGTCTTCTCCTCGCTGGCCGGGACCCTGGGCACCGCCGGGCAGGCCGGCTACGCCGCGGGCAACGCGTTCCTGGACGGCCTCGTCGACCTGCGGCGGTCGACGGGGCAACCGGGGGTGTCCGTGGTCTGGGGGCTGTGGGAGGGCTCCGGCGGCATGGGCGCCGACCTGGCCGCCACCGACCTGGCCCGGCTGGCGCGCACGGGCGTGGCGCCGCTGTCCGACCGGCGCGGCCTGGAGCTGTTCGACGCGGCGGTCCGCCGCGACGCGCCGACGGCCGTCGCCGCCGAGTGGGCGCTCCACGGTCTGCGGGACACCCCCGCGCCGCTGCTGCGAGACTTGGCCCGGAGCGCCGTCCCGGTCGCCGCCGCGGCGGCGGAGGGGCCGTCGCTGCTGGACACCGTGCGGCACGAGACGGCGGTCGTCCTGGGTCACGCCTCCGGTCAGGCGGTCGACCCGCGCGAGCCGTTCGACCGGATGGGCCTCGACTCGCTGGCCGCGGTGGAGCTGCGCAACCGCATCGCCGCCGCGACCGGGACCCGGCTGCCCGCCACGTTCATCTACGACTGGCCGACCCCGGCACACCTGGCGGACCGCCTGGCCGGTCCCGCACCCGAGGAGGGGACGACATGACCCTGACCGACAACACCCCGGTC
>DATMCA010000038.1:0-2626 GCA_035559015.1 Umezawaea sp.
TTGTCCCGGTGGCCGAAGATCAGCAGCGGCCCGTCGCCGACGTTGTCCTCGGAGCTGGTGAACCGCAGCCGCACGGCCTTGGCCGGGCCGAAGCTCGCGCACGAGCCGCCGGGGTTGTTCGCGTCCAGGACCATGCACACGTCCCAGTCCTGGCACGTGCTCGGATCACCGCCGAAACCGCCCGGACAGCCCACGGGCGCCTGGCGCAGGTCCGGCAGCATCCGGCTGTCGTCCGCCTGCGCGGCCGGAGTCGTGATCAGTGCCGCCACCACCAGCAGGGCGACGACACCCCGCTTGGGCTTGCTGGTCGACAACATCCGCTCCGCCTTCTCGACTCGTGCCGCTGTCGCGGGTGGACCGCGGGACGGCGTTCACCTCTCCGACGACTCGACGGGCGCGGTTGTGGCCGCACCACGGTCGAACGCTGGTTTCGCTTGTCGCACAGGGGTTTCGGCGTTCGACCCCGCACAGAGCTGTGGTGCGGGACCCGGTGGATCGGGTCCCGCACCACGGACGTTCAGGCCCTGCAAGAATTCCCGCTCAACCGCCACCGGAGGACCGGCAGCCGTTCAGGCTGGAACTAGTTGCTCTGGCCGGTGCCGCCGCTGACGATGCCGCCGGAGCTGCAGACGTCGGGGGAAACGCTCTGGGCACCGTTCGCGCCCGGGGAGAGGACCGGCACGTCGAGGCCGTTGGCAACGTCCTCGATCGGCACCTGCACGCCGAGCACGTTGATGTTGTTGTCGCAAGCGCCGATCACGGCGTTGACGTTCTGCAGCGCCTGGGTGTTGTTCAGGTTGACGAGGCCCACCTGGGCGAAGTCGCTCTGGTCCACGCTCTGGTCGTTGCCGACCACGTCGTCGTGGTGGTGGTGCTCGGCCGGGGCACCGGTGGTCGCCGACGCCATTCCACCGAGCATGACCATGCCAGCCGCAGTCGCGGCAGCAACGGACGCCATCTTCTTCAGCACTGGAATAGATCCTTAAGTGGTTGGTTCACGAACGAATGATCAGTTCAGGCCAACGACTAACGCGATGGCCGTCATGACTCGAAGAAACGGCTGCCGGGGACAAGCCGTGAGAGCGAACGTACAGGGCCGTTGGTCCACATTCCACTCGGAGGCCCCGATCGTGTACCACCTATTCGAGTGAAGCTCGATGTATGCGGGAACAAGCATTCGCACCGAAAACCGCATACACCAGTCCGCCCGTCCGGCCGAATTCGACAAGCCGGGCGGAACGCGCTATTAGCGGGGTTCGACACGCCCGCGTTCACCGAATCGAGACGAAATCGCCGCGGCGGTTTCGGAGCCGAATGAACACGGGGTTGGCGGGAACCGGAGTTCCCACCAACCCCGTGACCAGCGGAACGGTCAGGCGCGGCGGCGACCCCGCACCATCATGATCAGCGTGCTACCGCCCAGGAGCAGCAGCAGGCCCGTGAGGGCGAGCCAGCCGCTGGACGTGCCGGTGTGGGCGAGCTGGTCGGTCGAGTCGCCCCGCCCGTGACCGCCCCTGACCGTGGTGCTCGTCCAGGTCGCCGGCGTCGTGGTGGTCGTCGTGCTGCTCGTCGTGCTCGACGACGTGGTGCTGGTGACCGGGGTCGTCGTCGTGGTGACCGGCGTGGTCGTGGTGGTGTCCGGGGTCGTCGTGGTGGTGTCCGGGCACGTCGTGGTCGTGACCGGGGTGGTGGTCGTGGTCCACGTCGTGGTCGTCACCGGGGTGGTGGTCGTCGTGGGAGGGCACTCCGGCTCCCCGCGGCCCACCTCGCCGTACGGCGGGCAGGTCGGGTGGCACTCCGGCGCCCCGCGGTCAGCCGACTGACCAGGGGGGCACGCCGGCGGAGGCGTGTGGGCGGGGGGCGTGGGGTGCCAGTCCCAGTCCTCGCAACCGGTGTTCCACGACGAGTGCGAGTCGCAGTCGTCGCCGCCCCGCTCGCTCACCGAGGAGACCGGCTGCTCGCTGGACGACTCGGCGAACCCTGTTGTGGTGCCGATGACGACGATCGCCAGCACAGCACTCACCAGTTGAACAAACCTGAGCATTATACGCAGTTTCCCAGCAGGCATGCGATGAGAATCCCAGTTGAACCCGAATGCCGTAGCAAAGTAAGGGTTTATCCACCATTTCGAGTGAAAACGCTCCGCATTAGAGCGTCACTCGTTCGGGAATGCTTTCGCGACCGGTCGCGGGATCTCACCGGATCAGGACGGACCTGCTCCACCGGAACCGACGGCCACGCACGGGACCTGGTCCACCACCGGTCCCGGCACCATCGGGCTCACCGCGCCGCAGTCGCGCTCCGACCTGTCGTCGCAGGTCGGAACATGTGCGGAAACGACGAAGCGGCGGTGCGAACCTCCCCGAATCGAGGAACGCACCACCGCTTCAAGGCCAAGTCAAGAACTCTGTGGCCACGTCAAGCACCGACCCCCCGAGTGGGGCCGCCTGCTCAAGGTCAGTTGTTCTGACCGGTCCCACCGTCGATGATGCCGCCCGAGGCGCACACGTCGGGGGACGCGCTGACAGCCTCGCTGTGGCCCGGCGAGAGCACCGGCACGTTGAGACCGTTGGCAACATCCTCGACCGGCACCTGCACGCCGAGCACGTTGATGTTGTTGTCGCAA
>DATMCA010000039.1:0-7683 GCA_035559015.1 Umezawaea sp.
CTGGTCAACGAGGCCCGCGACTGGCAGCACGGCGTTTTCATGGGCGCCACGATGTCGTCGGAGACCACCGCCGCGGCGGCCGGCGCCGTCGGCAACGTGCGCCGCGACCCGATGGCCATGCTGCCGTTCATCGGCTACAACGCGGGTGACTACTTCAAGCACTGGATCGAGGTCGGCAAGAACGCCGACGCCGAGAAGCTGCCGAAGATCTTCTACGTCAACTGGTTCCGCCGCGGTGAGGACAAGCGCTTCCTGTGGCCCGGTTTCGGTGAGAACGCCCGCGTCCTGAAGTGGGCGATCGAGCGCATCGAGGGCAAGTCCACCGCCGTGGAGACGCCGATCGGCCACGTGCCGACGGCCGACGCGCTGGACCTGTCCGGCCTGGACGCCTCGACCGAGGACATCGAGACCTCGCTGAAGGTCGACGTGGACGAGTGGAAGGCCGAGATCCCGCTCATCGAGGAGTGGTTCGCCAAGATCGGCGACAAGCTGCCCACCTCGCTGCGCGACGAGTTCGAGGCGCTGAAGCAACGCCTCGGCTGATCACCCGAGGTGTGGACAGGAAGACCCGGTGGCCAGTGCCGTCCACCGGGTCTTCCGCTTTGTGCACAACTATCCACATGCCCTGAACTGGGCTGATCCAGAGTTGTCCACAACCTGTGCATGGAACTGTGCACAGCCTGTGGAGAAGGTCAGACGACGCCGACCAGCGCCACGGCCTGGTTGGCGATGTCCCGCCGCTGCGCCTCGAACGCGGCATCGGTCAGGGCCGCCGGGTCGACGGGCTGGGTGAGCACCGGCGTGTGCAGGTGGCCGCCGAGCACGGTCGTCGCCCCGAGACCGGTCCGCACGCGGTTGGCGCGGTACATGCTCTCGTTGGACAGGTAGTCACCACCGCCGCCGGACGCCGCCGCCGCGCCGGGCGTGGGCTCGTCGCTGCGGCACGACATCGTGCCGGTGCCGGGGACGCTGCCGACCGGCCACTCGCAGAAGGACCGGTTGAACTGCACGGTGAACGGGCCGGTGCCCGCGTCGATCATCTTCTGGAACGGCAGCGTGGTCTCGATGAACTCGGTCGACGGCTGCGGCCAGCCCGCCGCGTCCGGCACCGCGCCGCGCGAGGAGGCGTCGTTGTTGTCCGGGAACCCGCCGCGCCACCGCGACGCCCAGCGCTCGACGTCGAACCGGCCGGGCCTGCCCTGGCTGATCGTCACGAACGCGTCCGGCTGGACCTGCGACTTCAGCGCGGTGCCGTAGACGGCCTCCACGACGCCCTCGTCGAACGCGCCCCACAGCACGGGCAGCACCGCGGCCTGCACGACGACCTTGCCCTCAGGGGTGTCGAACACCTTGCCGTCCAGTTGCAGCGCCGCCGCGCCCGCCGGGTTGCCGCGCCGCACGGACGTGCCCTGGAGCTGGAACGGGTCGAAGCCGGTCACGACGATCCTGCGCACCCCCGGCTGGGCCGGGAACCGCACGTCGGTCACGCCGCGGGACGTGCGGTCGACCGACTCGACCAGCGCCGCCCGGTCGGCCGCGCTGATCGCGGTCCGCGGCGTCCACTGCCGCAGGGCCTTCGTCAGGTGCAGGCGCGCCCAGTACAGGGGCCGGTCGTCGTAGGCGTCCCACGTGGTCTGGGTGCTCTGGGCGCGCTTGACCGCGGCCTTCCACAGGTCGGCGCCGGTGGAGTTGACGAGCTGCTTGGCGGCGCGCGCCGACGGCGTGGCGCACAGCCTCTCGGTGAACCGCTCGACGCTCGCGGTGAAGCCCGCCAGCCGGACCAGTTCGGGGCCGACGGCGGGGCCTCCCTCGACGAGGACGTCGTCGAGCCGTTGCTCCTCGACGCTCAGCGGCGCGGCGGGGTCGAAGCACGCGCGGGCGGGGGTGTCCTGCTGGGCGAGCGCGACAGCAGGTGTGATGAGCAGGGACAGGGCGACTGCGGCGGGCACGAGGGCGCGCAGTCGGTGGGTGCTTTCACGGGTCACGCTGCGATCGTTTCCGATCACCGAGGGTGCCGGAACCCCACTCGGCCGGGTCAGGCCGTCAACCTGCGGTTTTCCAGGCTGAAAGCTTTTAACTTCACACCTGAGCCGATGAGCGCCCCGCGCACGGCGGCCGCGATGGCCACCGCGTTCGGGTTGTCGCCGTGCACGCAGATCGAGTCGACGCGCGCCCGGATGGTCCGGCCGTCGATGCTGGTCACCGTGCCCTCGGTGGCGAGTTGGACGCTGCGCCGGGCGATCTCCGCCGGGTCGTGCAGGACCGCGCCCGGCCGTTCGCGCGGCACCAGCGCGCCCGTCGCCGTGTACGCCCGGTCGGCGAACGCCTCGAACCGCACCGGCAGCCCGGCCACGTCGGCGCGCTTGAGCCACACGGCCCCCGGCATGCCCAGCACCGTCAGCGTCGGGTCGTAGGCGCGCACCGCGTCGACCACGGCGTCGGCCTGCGTCTCGTGCCTGACCAGCGCGTTGTACAGCGCCCCGTGGGGTTTCACGTAGCCGATGCGCGTCCCGGCGGCCTTCGCGCACGCGTCCAGGCCGCCCAGTTGGTACAGCACCTCGGCGGTCAGCGTGGCCGGGGCGACGTCGACGAACCGCCGACCGAACCCCGCGAGGTCGCGGTAGCCGACGTGGGCGCCGACGGTGACCCCGTGCTCGGCGGCCGTCCGGCAGGTGCGCAGCATGGTGTCCGGGTCGCCCGCGTGGAAACCGCAGGCCACGTTCGCGCTGGTGACGATGGTCAGGAGGGCTTCGTCGTCGCCGAGCCGCCAGTGGCCGAAGCTCTCTCCCAGGTCCGCGTTGAGGTCCATGTCTTCCTCCCTGGAACCAAGGTAAGGATTGTTCAACAATCCTTCAATACTCCAAACCGGGTAAGATGGGCGGATGACAACGGCGCCGTCCCACGACTGGCTGGGCTCCCTCGCAGACGACCGCCTCAGCCAGGACCGGGCCCGTGCCGAACGCGTCGCGGACAAGCTCCGCGACCGGATGCTCGACGGCGAGCTGACCCCAGGCCTCCAGCTCAACGAGAAGGCCATCTCCGACGCGCTGGGCATCTCCCGCAACACGCTGCGCGAGGCGTTCCGCCTGCTCACCCACGAACGCCTGCTCGTGCACGAGCACAGCCGGGGCGTCTTCGTGTGCGAACCGGGCGTGGACGAGGTCTCGGACATCTACGCCGCCCGCCGGGTGATCGAGTGCGGCGCGATCCGCCGTTGGACCGACGCGACCGAGGAGGCCCGGCAGGGCGTCCGGGACGCCGTGGCGTTCGGCGTGCGCGGCGCGGCGATGGACAACTGGCTCGACGTCGGCACGTCGAACATCCGCTTCCACCGGGCCATCACGGCGCTCGCCGGGAGCCTGCGGCTGAACGAGGAGGTCCAGCGGCTGCTCGCCGAGCTGAGGCTGGCGTTCTACGTGATGGGCAACCCGCGCGAGTTCTACCAGGACTACCTGCCGATGAACCGGGCGATCCTGGCGCTGCTCGACGCCGACGCGGTCGCCGAGGCCGAGCAGGAACTGCTCCGCTACTTCGACCGGGCCGAGTCCCACCTGGTCACTAGGCTGTCCGGCCGTTAGTTGGTCACGATTCGGTCGTTCAATCCGAAGTCGGTCCACTCGACACGATGACGCTCAACACCCCTCCGGCCTAACATCTCGAAACACCTGAGTAACCAGGGCCGTACGGAGGGGCAACATGCCTTCTGCTCCACAGACCAGCAGCTTGCGCTGGAGCAACTGGAACCTGCTCTTGCTGGTTCCGCTGTTGATGTTGATCACGCCGTTCTTCAACATCGCCAAACCCGCGGTGTTCGGCTTGCCGTTCTTCTACTGGTACCAGTTCGCGTTCGTCCCGGTGGGCGTGCTGTGCGTGGGCCTGGTGTTCGTCAAGACCAAGGACGAGCCGGTGGAGCACGGACCCGACCACCTCGACGTGGGCGATCTCGACTCCGGCGACCCGAAGAGGGGGAAGCGCTGATGCAGTGGACCGAGTTCATCGTGTTCACGGTCCTGTTCCTGCTGGTCACCGTGCTGGGGTTCTTCGCGGCGAAGTGGAAGCAGGGCGACACCCTCGAACACCTCGACGAGTGGGGCCTCGGCGGCCGCAAGTTCGGCTCGTGGATCACCTGGTTCCTGGTGGGTGGTGACCTCTACACGGCCTACACGTTCGTCGCCGTCCCGGCGCTGATGTTCGGCGCGGGCGCGATGGGCTTCTTCGCCCTGCCGTACACCGTGATCCTGTACCCGATCGTCTTCCTGCCGCTGGTCCGCATGTGGTCGGTGTCGCGGGTGCACGGGTACGTCACCCCCGCCGACTTCGTGCGCGGCCGGTACGGCTCGCACTGGCTGGCGCTGATCATCGCCATCACCGGCATCGTCGCGACCATGCCGTACATCGCGCTCCAGCTCGTCGGCCTGGAGGCCGTGCTGCGCACGATGGGCCTCAACGGGTCCGGCGTCCTCGGCCACCTGCCGCTGTTCGTCGCGTTCGTCGTGCTGGCGCTGTACACCTACCAGTCCGGCCTGCGCGCCCCGGCGCTGATCGCGTTCGTCAAGGACACGCTGATCTACCTGGTGATCATCGTCGCGGTGGTCTACCTGCCGAGCAAGTTCGGCGGCTGGGGCGGTGTCCTCGAGGACGCGCAGGCCAAGTTCGACGCCACCCCGGCGCCGGGCGACGGCACCCTGCTCAACGCCAACAACCAGCTCCAGTACGCGACCCTGGCCCTCGGCTCGGCGTTGGCGCTGTTCCTGTACCCGCACTCGCTCACCGGCATCCTCGCCTCGCGCGGCCGCAAGGTGATCAAGCGGAACATGGTGGCGCTGCCCGCGTACTCGCTGCTCCTGGGCCTGCTGGCGCTGCTCGGTTACGTCGCCATCAGCGCGGGCGTCAAACCGATCACCAACCAGGCGACCGGTCGGCCGGACACGAACACCATCGTGCCGGTGCTGTTCGGCCAGGAGTTCCCGTCCTGGTTCGCGGGCATCGCCTTCGCCGCCATCGGCATCGGCGCGCTGGTCCCGGCGGCGATCATGTCGATCGCGGCCGCGAACCTGTGGACCCGCAACATCTACAAGGAGTACGTCAAGAAGGACGCCACCCCGGCGCAGGAGGCGAAGCAGGCCAAGATCGCCTCGCTGGTGGTGAAGTTCGGCGCGGTCGCGTTCATCCTGTTCATCGACCCGCAGTTCTCCATCGACCTCCAGCTCATCGGCGGCGTGATGATCCTCCAGACGCTGCCCGCCGTCGCCATCGCGCTCTACACCCGCTGGTTCCACGTGTGGGGCATGATCGCGGGCTGGGTCGTCGGCATGGGCTGGGGCATGTACCTGCTCTACACGATCCCGAACGCGGCGGCGGGCAAGAACCACTTCGGTGGCTCCGCGCTGTCGCTGAGCAAGCTGTCCCTGCTCGGCTACCACCCGTTCGGCACGTCGTCCGTGCAGATCTACGTCGGGTTCGTCTCGCTGGTGGCGAACATCGTCGTCGCGGTCGTCGTCACGCTGATCGCCCGCAAGCTGCGGGTGTTCAACGGCACCGACCAGACCGCTCCCGCCGACTACCACGTCGACGAGGACAGCCCGCGCGTCAAGGTGATCGCCGGGCAGCACTAGCCGCACGCCGTCGAGGGCCATCGGGGGTTCGCCCCGGTGGCCCTCACGCGTGCCTGGCCCGGAACTGCGCGGCCTTGACCCGGTTGCCGCACCTCTTCATGTCGCACCACCGCCGCGCGCCCCGCCGCGAGTTGTCGACGTACAGCCGCGTGCACGTCTCCACGCCGCACTCCCGCAGTTCCGAGGCCAACGGCCGGGCCAGCAGGTCCACCGCCGATCGGCTGATCGTCGCGAGCACCGCGTCCAGGTCGCCGGTCCGCTCCACGACGCCGTCCGCACCGAGCACCGCGGTAACGGGCGGCTTGGCGGCCCACTCGTTGAGCAGCGCGACGTCCCCGTAGTCCTCGCCGTCGCGGGCGGCGCACGCGAGCCGGTACAGATCCTCCCGCAGTTCCACCGCCTCCTCGAACGCCCGGTCGTCCACGGCGGGTGCCTCGTCGAGCAGCCCGGCGGCGGTCGTCCACGACGCCAGGCCCGCCGGTCCGGCCAGCAGTTCGACCCGGTCGGTGCGGCGGGCGCCGACCGTGCCGATGAAGTCGAGGGCGAGGTTGCCGCTGACGAACGTGATGTCCATGGGTGGAGCATAACCGGTTCGATAGGTTACTGTCCCGAGTAACCACTCATACGGGTTACTCGGGAGGCGTCATGGGACGGATCGGTCCACCGGTGTTCGTCGTGCTCTGGAGCAGCGCGTTCATCGCCGCGGTCATCGGCACGGACGTCGTCCCGCCGCTGCTGCTGACGTTCAGCCGCTTCGCCTTCGCGGGGGTGATCCTCGCGGTGATCGCCCGGGTGTCGGGGTCGAGGTGGCCGCGCGGCAAGCAGCTGGCGCACGTCGCCGTCGTGGGCCTGCTCATGCAGGGCGTGCAGTTCGGCGGCTTCTACTCGGCCATCGGCCTCGGCCTGCCGGGCGGTGTCGTGGCGCTGGTGCAGGGCCTCAACCCCGTCGTCATCGCCCTGCTCGCCGCGGGCGTGCTGCGCGAGCGGATGACCCGCTACCAGTGGCTCGGCTTCGGGATCGGCGGCGCGGGGGTCCTGCTCGCGGTATCCGACCGCCTCGGGTCCTCGCTCGGCGCGATCCTGCTGTGCGTGGTCGGCCTGCTCGGCCTGAGCCTCGGCACCGTCTACCAGAAGGCCTTCACGCCCGACGTCGACGTGCGCAGCAGCACGGCCGTCCACTTCCTGGTCGCCACCCCGTTCATGGGCGTCGCCACGCTCGTCCTGGAGACGCCGCACGTGACGAACTGGAGCGTGTTCGGCGGTGTGCTCGCGTGGATCGTGCTGGTCAACTCCGTCGGCACGTTCCTGCTGCTCAACCTGATGCTGCACCGCGAAGCGGCGAGCAAGGTCGGCGCCCTGTTCTTCCTCACCCCCGCCGTCACCGCGCTGCTGGCCTGGCTCGTCCTCGGCCAGACCCTCAGCGCGGTCACCCTCGTCGGGCTGGGGCTCGGCGGTGTCGGCGTGCTGCTCGCGACCGTCGTCAGGCCGCCCGCGCCCGCAGCCACAGCAGGTACGGGGCAGGCTCGTCCCGCCACGCCGGTTCCCGCACGGCTTCGATGAGCAGCCCCGCCTCCTCCAGCGCGCCGGTGTAGTGCGACAGCGGGTGGCTCCACCCGCTGAACACCATCGACAGCCCGTCCCGCTCGACCACGTCGTGGAACCGCGTCGACTCCAGGTAGGGGCTCTTCCGGTCGCCGGGGTTCGTGACCGGGTGCGTGATCGAGAGGCACAGCCGCCCACCGGTCATCAGCACCCGCGCGGCCTCGCGGACGCTCGCCCCCACGTCGTCGACGTCCATCAGCACGTTGTAGGCGACGACGAGGTCGAAGCTGTCGTCCTCGAACGGCAGCGAGGTCGCGTCGGCGACCAGGTACTCGCCCCCCGGGTCCGCTTCGCGCGCCGCCTCGACCATGCCGGGCGACCCGTCGAACCCGATCACCCGGTGGCCGCGCTCGGTGAGGTCGCGCGACACCCGCCCCTCACCGCAGCCGAAGTCCAGCGTCGCGAAACCGGGCGGCGGGACGAGCGCGAAGAAGTCCTCGCGGTAGGTCCAGTAGGAGTCGAAACC
>DATMCA010000040.1:0-2597 GCA_035559015.1 Umezawaea sp.
CGTTGGCGCCGGTGATGGCGACGCGGTCCGCCCAGTCGATCTGGAGGTTCACCGGGCCGAGGGTGAACTCGCCACGCCTCACCACGGCTCGGCTGAGGGAGGCGACGATCGCGCCCGCCCGCGGAGCCGGGGCGATCTCCATGCGGAGTTCCCACTCCTTGCGGGGTTCCTCGACGACGTCCAGGCGTTCGATCATGCGGTCCGTCTGCCTGGCCTTCGAGGCCTGCTTCTCGGTCGCCTCGGTGCGGGACGCGCGACCCTTCTTGTCGTTGTCGGTCTGCTTGCGCCGGGCGTTCTTCACGCCCTTCTCCATCCACGCGCGCTGCATCCGGCCGCGAGCTTCGAGGGCGGCCTTGGTGTCGGCGAACTCCTCGAACTCCTCGCGGGCGTGCCTGCGGGCGACCTCGCGCTCCTCCAGGTACGCCGCGTAGCCGCCGCCGAACGTCCGGACCTGCTGCTGGGCGAAGTCCAGTTCGACCACGCGGGTGACCGTGCGGGCGAGGAACTCGCGGTCGTGGCTGACCACGACCGTGCCCGCGCGCAGTTCACCGACGAACCTCTCCAGGCGGTCGAGGCCGTCCAGGTCGAGGTCGTTCGTCGGCTCGTCGAGCAGGAAGATGTCGTAGCGGCTGAGCAGCAGCGAGGCCATTCCGGCGCGAGCCGCCTGGCCGCCGGAGAGCGACGTCATCGGCTGGTCGAGGCTGACCGCGAGGCCCAGGTCGGCGACGACCTCGACCGAGCGCTCCTCCAGGTCCGCGCCGCCCAGCGCGAGCCAGTTCTCCAGCGCGTCGCCGTACTCGTCGTCCGAGCCGGACGTGCCCATGCTCAGGGCTTCGGTCGCGGCGTCGAGCACTCGTTGCGCGGTGTCGACACCCGTGCGGCGGGCCAGGAACTCGCGCACGGTCTCGCCCGGTCGGCGTTCCGGTTCCTGCGGGAGGTGGCCGACGGTCGCGGACGGCGGGCTGAGCCGCACCGTGCCCTGCTCGGCCGGGATGAGGCCCGCGAGGGTCTTCAGCAGGGTCGACTTGCCGGCGCCGTTCACGCCGACGAGACCGATCACGTCACCCGGAGCGACCACCAGTTGGAGGTCGGAGAACAGCACCCGGTCGCCGTGGCCGGCGGCGAGGTCCTTGGCGACGAGGGTGGCACTCATGAGGACTCCCGAACCACAGACGAGGTGGGCGACGACCAAGCCGAGCCCGCCGGGGGTCCGGGGGCGGAGCCGCCCGGCCGGGGGTCTGGGGGCTTGGCCCCCAGAAGGCAATACGAAAACGAGGTATGTCTGCGATTTCCGCAGACATACCTCGCCCACTCGGGTGAGTGACGGGACTTGAACCCGCGACACCTGGGATCACAACCCAGTGCTCTGCCAGCTGAGCTACACCCACCAAGACCGGTTGACCGGCGAGAGAAAGCATAGCGTGCCGACCAACCGGGAAAGAAATCGGGTGGTCAACCCAGTCCGTCGGCCTTCAGCAGCTCCGCCGCGACGGCCTGGGCCTGCTCCGAGTTCGGGCCGGGCGGGGCCACGAACGCGGTGCGCCGGTAGTACGCCAACTCGCGGATGGACTCCTTGATGTCCGCGAGCGCCCGGTGCGAGAGGCCCTTCTCCGGCTGCGCGTAGTAGATGCGCGGGTACCAGCGCCTGCACAGCTCCTTGATCGACGACACGTCGATCATCCGGTAGTGCAGGTGGCCGTCGAGTTCCGGCATGTCACGGGCGATGAAGCCGCGGTCCGTCGCGATCGAGTTGCCCGCCAGGGGAGCGGTGCGCGGGTCCGGCACCCACTCCTTGATGTACGCGAGCACCTGGGCCTCGGCGTCGGCGATGCTGACGGTGGACCGCCGCACCTCCTCGGTCAGGCCGGACTTCGCGTGCATCTCCACGACGACCTCGGGCATCCCGGCGAGCGCGTCGTCGTCCGCGTGGATCACGACGTCCACGCCTTCGCCGAGCACGTTCAGATCCGCGTCGGTGACCAGCGCGGCGATCTCGATCAGGGCGTCCTTCCCGAGTTCGAGGCCGGTCATTTCGCAGTCGATCCACACCAGACGATCCATCACCCGCGAGAGCCTAGTCTCTCTTGACCTTGGGGACGCCCGCGCTTCGAGTGGCGCGTCCCCGCGACCTCATTACGCTGGTGCGAATGACCCAGCAGCAGTCCGCGGCGGCCGAGATCGCGGCCGGTTACGCGTCGGCCGGTCCGGCGGTCGAACTCGGTGCGGTCCTGGTCGACGGCGCGGTCGAGGCCACCGCGCACGTGCGGCTGCCGCTGGCGATGATGAACCGGCACGGGCTCGTCGCGGGCGCGACCGGCACCGGCAAGACGAAGACCCTCCAGCTGATCGCGGAGCAGTTGTCCGCCGCAGGCGTGCCCGTCGTGATGGCGGACGTGAAGGGTGACCTTTCCGGACTGTCGCAGGTGGGCTCCGGCAACGACCGGATCACCAGCCGGGCCGCGGAAACGGGTGACGACTGGCAGCCGCGGGCCCACCCGGTGCGGTTCCTGTCGCTCGGCACGGGCGGAGCGGGCGTTCCGGTGCGCGCGACGATCACCAGCTTCGGCCCGATCCTGCTGTCGAAGGTGTTGGGGCTC
>DATMCA010000041.1:0-2616 GCA_035559015.1 Umezawaea sp.
AGCGGACCGGGCACGCGCAAGTCCCGCAACCTCGCGGCGAACCCGGCGTGCACCGTGTCGGTGCGGCTGCGCACCGTCGACCTCGTCCTGGAGGGCGACGCCCACCGGGTCACCGACCCCGCCGCCCTGGAGCGCGTGGCCGCCCTCTACCGCGAGGGCGGCTGGCCCGCCACGGTCGAGGACGACGCGCTCACGGCCCCGTACAGCGCGCCGAGCGCGGGCCCCGCGCCCTGGTACCTCTACCGCCTCACTCTGCGCACGGCCATCGGCGTGGCCACCCGCCGAGCCGCACGGCGCCACCCGCTGGGACTTCGGGCACTGAGCCGCCGGGCTCAGCTCCGGTCCCGCGCTCCGGACGTGAGCGCGGCCAACTGGTCCGCGTACTCGATGCGGGCGACCCAGTCCTCCGGCCAGGCGGCCAAACCGTGGGCCGCGCCGACGAACGCCCCGGCCAGCGCGGCGATCGAGTCGGAGTCACCGCTCGTGCGGGCGGCGCGCACCACGGTGGCGACCGGGTCGTCGGCGTGCCGGACCGCGCAGTACAGGCCGGTCGCCAGCGCCTCCTCCGCGATCCAGCCCTCGCCGGTGGCCAGGCACGCGTCCCGGCCGTCGTCGGGCTCGGCGAGGGCCGCGACCAGCGTCTCCAGCACCGCGGCGCACTCGTCCCAGCCGCGGGCGATGAAGTCGGCGGCCGTGGTCGCCCCCGGCATCTCCCACAGCGCGCCCAGCCAGTCCTCCAGGTAGACCGTGCGGCGCTCGGCGCAGCGCCGGAGCAGCGCGGCGGGCACGTCGGCGAGGGCGAGGCCGTCGACCAGCAGTCGCGTCGCGTACGCGGTCAACTCGGACGCCGCCAACGCCGTCGGGTGACCGTGGGTCATCGCGGCCTGGAGCTGGGACACGCCGGCGAGCACGTCGAGGTCGAGCCCCGGCACCAGGCCCACCGGGGTCACGCGCATGTTCGCGCCGCACCCCTTGGACCCCGTGATGGTCGCTTCGACCCAGGGCTGCCCCTCCGCGAGCCCGCCGACCGCGCGCAGGCACGTCATGCCCGGCGCGCGGTTGTTGTCCGGGCTGTGCGCCCACGCCACGAACCGCTCCCGCAGCCGCGGCTCCAGGACCTCGGCGGTGTAACGGTCAACCCCGTGCAGCGCCCACCCGACCGCCAGCGCCATCTGCGTGTCGTCGGTGACGAGCGCCGGGTCGCCGTCCAGGTCGTCCGGGCCAGTGGTCCCGAAGAGCTCGTCGATCTCGGCCACGGTGTGGAACTCCGTCGGCTTGCCGAGCGCGTCCCCGAAGGCCAACCCGTACAACGATCCCGCGATCCTGTCCATGGCTCGCGACCCTACGTCGACCGTCCCCCTGGGGCGGGCGCTTTGCCGCAGCTCACACCCGGAGTCCGGTGTCCGACGAGCGCTCGACGGCGGCGACCAGGCGGTGCCGTTCCAGCGCGTGGCGGAAGTCCGGAACGGTGCGCGTGCCGTCGCGGAGGTCGCGGGCGAGGTTCGCGTACAGGGCAGCGACGTTCCGTGCCGGGCCCTCGGGTCCGGTCTTGGGCACCTCGATCGGCGTGACGACGGCGTCGGCACCGCGTCCCGCCCACAGCGTCAGGTCGGCTGTCTGGACGTTTCCCCGGTCGGCGGTCAGCACGAGGTCGCCGTCGGTTCCGTTGATCTCCCAGCGGAAGTTGTCGCCGCGGGACGCGCCGCCGCGGTAGAAGACCGACGCGGCCGCACCGCCCGCGAGGGTGCCGATGACGGCCACCTGGTCCGGCGCGGTGACCGGGGTGGCGACGCCGTCCACGGACACCTCGTCCCGGCCGACGACGAGGTTGGCGGACAGGGAGGTGAACTCCCCCAGCGTCGCGGCGAGCACGTCGACGGCGTGCAGCGCGGCGGCGGTGAGCGGCGTGGCCCCGCCGTCGCGGTCGAGCCAGTACGCCGTCGCGCCGGTGGCCTCCGGTCCCCACACCATGCCCGAGCCGACCACCGCGGTGCCGAGCACGCGGCCGATGTGCCCGCCCAGCACCAGTTCGCGGGCGCGGACGACCTCGGGCGCGTAGCGGCCCTGGAGGCCGACCACCGTGCGCGCGCCCGCCGCGTCGGCCCGCACCACCAGGTCTTCCGCCTCCTCCGCGGTGACGGCGAGCGGCCACTCGCTGTAGACGACCTTGCCCGCGGCCAGCGCGTCGACGACCAGTTCGTGGTGGTGAGCGACCTTGACGGCCACCACCACGACGTCGACGCCGGGGTGCGCGAGGAGGTCTCGGTGGTCGTCGAACGCCGCCGCGACGCCGAACTCGCGCGCCGCGGCGTCGGCGGACGCCCGCCGCGAGGTGCTGATCGCCCGCAACTCGAAGTCCGGCGACGACCTCAGCGCCGGGACGTGGCTCACCGACGCCCATCCCCCGACGCTCGCCCCGATGACGCCCACACCGATCCTGTCCATCAGCACTCCCATATTGGAACGTTCATTACACTATTCGGGCACGACGAAGGGCTCCGCGCCCCGACGGTGAGGTCAGACCAGGCAGGCCAGCGCGACGTCGACCGTGCGCAGCAGCGCGTCCCGGTCCGGGTCGACGGCGCCCATCACCCGCAGCCCCTGCATGGTCGTGAC
>DATMCA010000042.1:0-6792 GCA_035559015.1 Umezawaea sp.
TGGTCGGCGAACCGGGCCCGCAACGCCGCCTGGAACGGCTGCTCCCCGGTCGACGGTCGGTACGGGACACCGAGCGCCAACACCCGACCATCGCGTGGTGACGTTTCGGCGAGCGGGTGGCGCCCCTCGGCGAACAGCAGCCGCATCTGGTCCCCGGTCACCACATCCCCGACGTCGAGGCCGTCGATACCGTTCAGCCCGCGGCCGACCCACCGGCCTGGCGTCTCACCACGCTCGGTGTAGTACGTGGCCAGATCCGCCCGGCCCCGATGCGTCGCATCCAGCGCCGCCACCTGACGGATCAGATAGTCGTAGCCATGCCCGGCCGACAACTTGTGCAAGCTCATCGTCACACCCACCGAAGGCGCCACCAGGACGGCCGGCGGTCACGTACCCCCACTCCGTGCACCAGGTGTGTCGGTTGCGCTCTTCGAGACGCTGGTGGGCGGAACTCGACCCTCGACCCGGCGGTCGACCGCGAATACCGCATGCAGCCGCGCCCGCTGGCAGTCAGTGAGCCGCTCTGCGCCAGCCCACAGCAGGTTCCGGATCTGGTAGAGCGGATCGGCGACGGCCTCGCCCACCGATGGGGCGGTGGCCACGACTGCTTCGGCTGTCACGGTGGTCGGCGGCCCGCTAAGTGGTGGTGGCTGGCGCCTCAGCTGGCCGACGACCCGCTTGAGCAGCGCGTCGACAGCCCGGACCGCGCGGGAGGGTGAAAAGCGGCCGTCGTGGGCCGAGAAGCGGACGGTCCTTGAGAACTTCGCCGCCGGGGACGTTGCGACGGTGCTCGACGCGCTCGACCTCGAGGTGGAGTGGATCGAAGCGAGCCAGGGGTCCTGCCTCATCACGACACCCACGACGGACGAGACGGAGTGGTCAAACGGGGTGTTCGGCCCGACGTTCGCGAGCTTCGACGAGCGGAGTGGTCGTCTTCGAGGGACGGGTCACCGGCCTGACCAAGGCGGATGGCAGGCTGGATGCCCCCATCGCCTGGCTCTGGACGGTCCGGGACGGGCGCATCGTCAGTTATCACAACAATGACCTGGAATAGTTCCCGAAATAGGGATCATCTCGTCATGTGAGATGCCGGGTACTGACCGGGCGGTTCTGCGCCCTACATTACGCCCGAGGCATTCGTTAGGTTCGTCTAACTGTTTTTGGTCGTCTACCTCCTGAGAGTTGGGCATTCAGTGTCCTC
This sequence comes from Umezawaea sp., assembly GCA_035559015.1. Classification (GTDB taxonomy): domain Bacteria; phylum Actinomycetota; class Actinomycetes; order Mycobacteriales; family Pseudonocardiaceae; genus Umezawaea. The sequence goes on from DATMCA010000042.1 coordinate 1,202, forward strand.
AGCACCTGCAGCCACATACCACGACTCTCCGCACGCCGGCCACGTCAAGCGCTCGATCGGCTTCTATGGCCTGCTGTTCATCTCCCTCGGCTCGATCATCGGGTCCGGCTGGCTGTTGGGCGCCCTCAACGCGGCCAAGCTGGCCGGTCCGGCTTCGATCCTTTCGTGGTTCGTGGCTGCGGGTCTGCTCGGCATGTTGGCTCTGGTCTTTTCCGAGCTCAGTGCGACCTATCCGGTCGACGGCGCGGCCGGCCGCTTCCCGTACTACTCGCACGGCGATGCCGCAGGGTTCATCTCGGGTTGGACGGGATGGCTGCAGGCCGTGTTCATCGCGCCGATCGAAGTGCTCGCATGCATCGAGTACAGCAACTCGGTGGGCTGGATCGAGAAGCATTTCAACATGCTCCATCCCGACACCGGATTCCTCAACGCCAGGGGCTACCTAGTGGCGGTCATCCTGATGGTGCTCTTCACCGCGATCAACCTGGCCGGCGGCAAGTTCATGTCCGAGTCCAACATCTTGATCGTGATCTGGAAATTCGCGGTCCCGCTGCTCGCGGTGGTCGTGGTCGCCACACTGCAGTTCGAGCCGGCCAACTTCACCGCCGGCGGCGGATTCATGCCGCACGGCTGGCACGGCGTATTCGCTGCGCTGGCCGGCGGTGTCATCTTCGCGGCGCAGGGCTTCGAGCAGTGCGCTCAACTCGCCGGCGAGGCGGCCAACCCCAAGCGGGACTTGGCCAAGGCGATCCTGGTAGCGATGGTGATGGGGTCGGCCCTGTACGCTGCGCTGCAGGTGGTCCTGATCGGCGCGATCAACCCGGCCAATGTGACCGCCAACTGGGACGAACCGCTGGGCAGTGTGTCGAACGTCGGCGCCTGGTACACCATCACCCTCGCGGTCGGAGCAGGGTGGCTGGCCAAGATCATCCTGGTCGACGCGGTGATCTCGCCCGCCGGTACCGGCATCGTCTACCTGGGCACTACCGCGCGGCTGTCGTACGCGTTGGGCGAGGAGGACGAAATGCCGGCGATCCTGGCGAAGACGAATTCCAAGGGTGTCCCGGTCGTCTCCATCCTGGTGGCATCGGTGATCGGTCTGCTCGCATTCGGCCCGTTCCCGAGCTGGAGTTCGCTGGTGAGCGCGGTAACCGGGGCGACGGCGGTGATGTACGCCATGGGCCCGGTCGCTCTCGGCGCGCTGAAGCAGAAGGATCCGGACCGTCCGCGGCCCTACTCCGCACCGGCACCACGCTTTCTGCTGCCGGCTGCTTTCGTGTCGGCGAACCTGATCCTCTACTTCGGAGGCTTCGACGTGATGTGGAAGGTGGTTGCCGCAATCGCTGTCGGCCTGGCCTTCTTCGCCATCGGGGCGGCCCGGGCCCGCACCTACAGCTTCGAGCGGATGGTCAAGCCGGCATTGTGGATCCCTGGCTGGCTCGGCGGCATGATCGTCATCGGTCTGCTTGGACGCTACGGTGACTCGCAGCTGAACCTGCTGCCCGAGTGGATCGACCTGCTCGTCGTGATCGCGTTCAACCTCGTCATCTTCGGCTGGGCGGTCCGCTCGGCGTTGCCGCGGGAGGCGGTTGCAGAGCAACTGTCCCACGACGACCATGAGCTGATCCCGGCGTCCTGATCGCTCGGACACGTTTGGGTGACCTGCGCGTGGACCGCTGCTGCGCACGCGTCGCCGGCACCGGACGCACCATAAGCCCGCGATTGGACCCCGAGCGGCGCATCATCGACGCCTGCGGTCGCGGCGTACACGCACCGCGTCGCTATCCCGGGAGGTGTTCGTCGGGCAGTATACGGTTCCGGTCATGGGTTGGGCGAGGCACAGTGTCGGCAACACACCGGCAGTGCTGAATCCTCTCGACGCCGACAAGTGATCGGCTCACACTCCCCCCACGAGGTATCCGGCGGTTAGTGCGACAGGAGAACGCGCGCTTGGCTTCTGATGTCCTCGAGGATTTCGTCGACGGAGCGGGCGATGTGGATCGTGGCCGCCATGCTGAGGAGCATGATGGCGGAGACGATGTGCGCGAGCGTGGCCGCGTCACCGGGGCTGGCGCGCTGGGGGACTCGCCCTCTCAGCCCGACTCGAGGACGGCATCGCGCGCCTGCTGACACGCGACGAGCGCATCGACGGCCGCGATGCCCGACGTGTAGGCAGTGCTCGCAGTCGAGCCACATGTGTAGGCTGACAGCCGTCCGGCGTTCGAGTCGTCGGATGCGAAGTCAAGATCGTGACGGTGCCACAACGTGTGGCACGTGCCGCGCTCCAACTGGATGAGACGGGAGTCAACGGGAGCTCATTTCACGCTCAAACTGGCTAGTTCAGGCAGCACGAGCGTGGGTCGCGCCCGGTTCAAATCCCCTCATGCTTTGTCCAGCAGCAACCGATCTACTCAATGTGGTCGTAATCGTCCATGAGCGTTTCGGTCGCCCAGTAGCAACGCTCTGTGAGCACGGCACCGAGTCTTTGCAAGCAGGGGGCTTCAACCCCGCACCTCGATGTCAGAGTGTCGCGGTTCTCAGGGCTTCTCGGGCCTCCGTCCCGAGGCGGACGACGAGGTCGGCAGCTGGTAGGGGTTGGGCAAGGGCATGCGCCTGACCGGCCCACAGGTGGAAGCCATCCCTGTCGCCTCGGACTCGTGCCGCTGTGCGCAGCGGCGCGGTCAGGTGGTGGATCTCCGGGTACGCGCTTGGCGCCTCGGCATGGTCTCGGAGGAAGCGGTTGACGATGCCGCGGGCTGTCCTGCCCGTGAACGCTCGGGTGAGCGCGGTCGGTGCATCGTCCCGGCTGATCATGTCTCGGTGGGCGGAAGCCGTTCCGGCTTCTGGGCAGAGCATGAACGCGGTGCCCAGCTGTGCGGCTGCAGCACCACAAGCAAGCACGGCGGCGATGCCTCGACCCGTGACAAGCCCGCCGGTCGCCACCAGCGGTAAGTCGTCGTTGACGGCGGCTTGTACCAGCTGCAGTAGAGCGAGCAGTCCGACGTCTCCTGGATCTGCGTCATCGAAGCCCCCGCGGTGGCCGCCCGCCTCCACGCCTTGCACGACCAGGGCGTCCACGCCGGCCCGCTGAGCTGCTTGCGCCTCGCCGACCGTGGTGACGGTGACCCAGACGGCCGAGCCAGACGACTGGAGCCGGTTCACCTCCGACGGTGTCGGGCAGCCGAACGTCAGCGATACGACAGGGACCGGCTGCTCACAGATCAGGTCGAGTTTCTCGCCGTACCCGTCATCGTCCCACCGCGGATGGCCCAGCGCGACGCCGCGCTCTTGCGCTTCGTTCCGCAGCCTGTCGGCGTAGGAACTGACCTCGGCTGCGCCCATCCCGTGGCCGGGCGGGGCAAACACGTTGATCCCGTACGGCACACCGGCCGGCACGACTGAGCGAACCTCGGCCAGTTCGCGCTCGACCTGATCGACGGTCTTATAGCCAGCCGCCAGGAAGCCAAGCCCCCCGGCGCCGGAGACCGCGGCGGCAAGAGCGGGCGTTGACGGCCCTCCAGCCATCGGCGCCTGCACGATGGGATACCTCAGGCTGGGAAAAATCAGCCGGCTCATTCCCATAGCCTGCAGCACGCTTAGTCCGCTCGACTCCCAAGCACGGTCCGCCCAGAGTGCAGCACACCGGTGACGTGGAATCCGTCGCCTGTTACGTGCCAAAGCAAGACATCGTTGGCATCCGTGTGTGAGCTTCGGCATCCGGTCGGTGATGATGGCGTAGCCTTCCTGTGCGAACCAATTGGCAAGTAACCTTGCGACAAGTAATCTTGCGATGGTGGAGGACGAGCCGGCCGAGTCCGAGGAGATCGAGCAGCCGATCATCTTGGAGTCGGCCCACCGCCACGGCGTCAGCGAGGAGGACATGCTGCAGGCTCTGCGGTTCGCGATCCATCACGTTCGACAAGACGACGACATGGTCATGTTCATCGGGCCCGACGCCAGCGGCAGCGAGCTGGTCGAGGTCGGTGTCGTGATCTGGTGGGGTGGCGAACTGGCCATCGCGCACGCAATGCGCCCAGCCCGAGACAAGTACCGACGGTGATTCAGATGCGACATTCTCTTGCCGACCTCATCGCCAACGCCGACCGCCTGGCCGATGAGTTCGAGCACTACGACCCCAAGCCCGACGACTTCGACGCGTCGCTTCCGCCGCTGATGGCGGTCAAGCTCGCCGCGTTCCGGCGAGCCGCTGCGGAGAAGGAACTCGCCGCCGCCATCCGCGCGGCCCGCGAGGCCCATCTCTCCTGGCGCGAGCTGGGTGAGGCTATCGGCACCAGCGGGGAGGCCGCTCGCCAGCGCTACGCCTCCTGATGCCCTCCATATGTGCGATCCCGATGATCATCAAAGTGCGTCAGTTCGTACCTTCTAACTTGCTGCACAGCGCTCGGTGTTTCACCGTGTGACAAGGGGTTATGCAAAGCGCTAGTCTTGCTATTGCTACGGATCAGAAGGTTGGGGGTTCGAATCCCTCCGGGTGCGCCAGTGTGATGTCTCGGGACACCGTTAGCAGGTGTCTTGGGACATCGTTGCATTTCTGGGGGTGTCCGGCATCCCGGCTGGTGATGGTGGCGCCGTCCTCGCCGGTGTCAAGGCCGGGGCCCTGCGGGTGGCCTTCGGCCAGCCTTGACCTCGGCTGTGGGCGGCACGTTTGGGCCGGGATCGGGATGCCGGGCGGGGTGTGGCTGAGGTCTGTTTGGGTGGGCCCGGTGGCAGCCCGCGGGGCTGGTAGTCCCGGCTGGGATCCAAGATCAATTCGCGAATCAGCTGGCCGGTGTGGCGGTGGATCACCCGGATGTGCAGGTCGTCGATCAGCAGGCTGATCGGGGTGCCGGCCAGTCGGGCGCCGAGGCCGATGTGGTGTAGCCGGCTGTTGTGGCGCACCGTGACGGAGCCGCCGGCGTCGATCTTGTCGGTCCGGACCCGGTAGTGAGCGGGGATGACCGGCCCGGTCGGGACGGCCTTGGGTCGGTCGGCGTAGGCCTGCGCCGGGGTGCGCCGGCCGAGGGCTCTATGGGGCCGAACGGTGTTGTAGTAGCGCCCGAACCGGTCCAGCTGGCGTTGCAGCCCGGCCACGGTCGCAGCCCTCGGTTGCGCGGCCAGCCACTTCTTCTGGGTTTGGTGGAACCGCTCCACCTTCCCGCAGGTCTGCGGATGGTAGGGGCGGGAATGGCCGAGCCGGATTCCGGCCAGGCCGAGCTGGATCTCCAGCGCGACCCGGCCCTCGCCGCGCTGCTTGGCGGTGAAGATGGCGCCGTTGTCGGTCAGTACTGATACTGTTGTGCCCCAACGGCTTACCGCGCGGGTGTAGTTCACGTCGGGGCCGGTGGTGATCGTGCGGGCGTGGCTGGCGATGGCCAGCCGCACACGACGTCGCCGCACAATCCGAGGGATCCCAACTGCCCGAACGTGTGCGGCGCCTTATCGACCGCAAGAAAGCGGCAGCATGTCACCGACGGACCAGCTACCCGACCTGGCTTGCAGAAGCGCGCAGAACTTCTGTCATGCGATGGATCGGGAATCCCACATCCTCACGTAGCGTGTCTGAGCAGCATCCTCGCGGAGATCGTCGGGTG
>DATMCA010000043.1:0-12316 GCA_035559015.1 Umezawaea sp.
TGGCGGCGCAGCAGGCCACGGCCAACGGGTTCCAGCTCATGATCACGCCGACGCTGGTGCGGCCGGAGATCATGGCGGGCACCGGCTTCCTCGGTGAGCACGCCGGCGAGGTGTACCGGCTCCGCGACGACGACCTGTACCTGGTCGGCACGTCGGAGGTGCCGCTCGCCGGCTACCACGCGGACGAGATCCTCGACGGTGAGCGCCGCTACGCGGGCTGGTCGTCGTGCTACCGCCGCGAAGCGGGCAGCTACGGCAAGGACACCCGCGGTATCATCCGCGTGCACCAGTTCAACAAGGTCGAGATGTTCTCCTACGTGCGCCCCGAGGACGCCGAGGCCGAGCACGCCCGCCTGCTGGGCTGGGAAGAGGAGATGCTCGGTCGCGTCGAGGTGCCCTACCGGGTCATCGACACGGCCGCGGGCGACCTGGGCACGAGCGCGGCCCGCAAGTTCGACTGCGAGGCCTGGGTGCCGTCCCAGAAGGCCTACCGCGAGCTGACGTCGACCTCGAACTGCACGACGTTCCAGGCGCGGCGCCTCAACATCCGGTACCGCGACGAGAACGGCAAGTCGCAGATCACCGCGACGCTGAACGGCACCCTGGCCACGACCCGCTGGATCGTCGCCATCCTGGAGAACCACCAGCAGGCCGACGGTTCGGTGCGCGTGCCCGAGGCGCTCCGCCCGTACCTGGGCGGCCGCGAGGTCCTGGAGCCGGTCGCGGGCCGCTAGCCGCGGATGGCGTCTGCGAGCACCACCCGTGGTGCTCGCAGACGTTCGAACCGGCGGCGGTGGTCAGCCGAGCTGCGCCACCGCCAGGTCCGCCACGTGCTTCGCGATCTCCAGCGAGCCCGTCGCCGCGGGTGACGGTGCGTTGAGCACGTGCACCTGGCGCGGCGCACTCTCGATCAGGAAGTCGTCCACCAGCGAGCCGTCCCGCAGCATCGCCTGCGCGCGGACGCCCGCCTCCGCCTTGACCAGGTCGGCTTCCCGGACGGCGGGCACCAGCCTCGCCAGGCTCGCCGCGAAGCGCTTGCGCGAGAACGAGCGGAGCACCTCCTCCAGCCCGGTCCGGGCGAACTTGCGCGCCAGCTTCCAGGTGCCGGGGAACCTCGCCACGTCGACCAGGTCGCTCGGCGAGATGTCGCGCCAGCGGTAGCCCTCGCGGCGCAGCGCCAGCACGGCGTTCGGGCCCGCGTGGACGCTGCCGTCCAGCATCCGGGTCAGGTGCACGCCGAGGAACGGCAGCGTGGGGTCCGGCACCGGGTAGATCAGGCCCCGCACCAGGTCGCGGCGGTCCGGGCGGAGCTCGAAGTACTCGCCGCGGAACGGCACGATCGTCGCGGACGGGGTCAGCCCCGCCAGCTTCGCGACCCGGTCGCTGTGCAGGCCCGCGCAGTTCACCAGCGCGTCTGCCTTCACGACGCCCCGAGGGGTCGCGACCTCGACGCCACCACCGGTCGACGCCCGGCGGATCGCCAGCGCCGGGCTGTTCAGCCGCAGGTCGGCGCCGTGGGCCTCCAACCGCCTGATCAGGGCGGCGCACACGGCGGGGAAGTCGATGATGCCGGTGCTCTCCACCCGCAGCGCGGCCACGCAGGCCACCTCGGGCTCGTACTCGTGGGCCTCGTTCGCGGAGATCATCTTGGCGGGCACGCCGTTCGCCTCGGCCCGCTCGGCGAGCGCCCGCAGCCTCGGCAGCTCCTCGTCGGCCGTGGCCACGACGAGCTTGCCGCAGATCTCGAACGGCACACCGTTCTCCCGCGCGAAGTCGACGATCGAGGCGTTGCCCGCCACCGACATCCTCGCCTTGAGGGAACCGGGCTTGTAGTAGAGGCCCGCGTGCACCACGTTGCTGTTGTGCCCGGTCTGGTGGGCGGCCCAGAGCGACTCCTTCTCCAGAACGGTCACCTGGTACCCGCGGCCGGCGAGTTCGTCGGCCGTCGCCAGTCCGACGATCCCGCCACCGATCACCACGATGTGCTGCACGTCTCGCCCTCTCGTTCGTGTGACACCGAGGTTACGGGGGTGACCGGGGGTGCAGGTCAGGCACCTATAGACTCACCCGCGGTCGAAAACTGGGAGTGGCATGTCCGACACCATCGCTTTGGGTCAACCCACCGTCGGCGCGGAAGAGCTCGCGGCCGTGGCCGCCGTCTTCGAGACCGGCTGGCTCTCCGGGGCCGGACCGACCTGCGCCAAGTTCGAAGAGCGTTTCGCCGAGGTCGCGGGTGTCGAGCACGTGCTCGCCACGAACAACTGCGGCGCGGCGCTCCACCTGGCCCTCGACGTCGTCGGGGTCAAGCCCGGTGACGAGGTCATCGTCGGCGACTACACCTTCCCGGCGACCGGCCACGCGGTGATGTGGACCGGCGCGAAGCCGGTCTTCGCCGACGTCCGCCCGGACATCTGGAGCGTCGACCCGGCCGCCGTCGAGGCGGCCATCACGCCGAAGACCGTCGGCATCGTCGCCGTCGACGTGTTCGGCCAGCCGGCCGACTACGACGAGCTGCGCGCCATCGCCGACAAGCACGGCCTGTTCCTGATCGAGGACGGCGCCTGCTCGTCCGGCGCGAGCTACAAGGGCAGGCCCGCCGGTGGGCTCGCCGACGTGGCGACCTTCAGCTTCCACGGTCGCAAGGGCATCACCGCCGGTGAGGGCGGTGCCCTGACCACGAACAACGCGGAGTGGGCCGTCAAGGCCCGCAAGCTGCACACCTACGGCATCGAGCCCGCGCTGAGCCGTGAGGGCGCGCGCGAGCTGCCCGTGCCGTCGTTCGACGTCGCCGGCTACAACTACCGCATGTCGGACGTGATGGCGGGCATCATGCTCGCGCAGCTCGACCGGCTCCCGACGCTGCTCGCGAACCGCGCCCGCGCGGCCAAGGGCTACCAGGAACTGCTCGACGGCGTCGACGGCGTGACCCTGCCGGTGGAACTCCCCGACCGGGTCCACCCGTGGCAGTCCTACGTCGTGACCCTCGACCCGGACGTCGACCGCGGCGAGGTCGCGATCCGCCTGCGCGAGCGTGGGGTGCAGTGCAACTTCGGCACGTACGCCTCGCACGTCCAGCCGGTCTACGGCCAGACCACGCCCTGCCCGGTGTCGGCGGACCTGTTCCGCAGGCACCTGGCGATCCCGATGCACGCCAACCTGACCGACGACCAGGTGGAGCGAGTCGCCAAGACGCTCCGCGAGGTGCTCGGCGAAGTTCGCTGAGCACCTCATCCAGCACGTACCCGCGAGCCTCGAAACACAGGAGTCCTCCCGCATGTCCTCGTCCCAGCGCACGGTTTTCGTCACCGGTGGAGCCGGATTCATCGGCATGCACGTCGTGCCGATGCTGCTCGAACGCGACTACAAGGTCCGCATCTTCGACAACATGTTCCGCGGCGACCGCGACAAGGTCGCGGAGCTGGTGGCGACCGGCAACGTCGAGCTGATCGACCAGGACGTCCGCTACGGCGGCGCGGTGCAGAACGCGATGAAGGGCTGCGAGAGCGTCATCCACCTCGCCGCGGTCTCCATCAACAAGAGCGTCTCGGACCCGTACGAGAGCGTCGACATCAACATGGTCGGCAACCACAACGTGTTCGCCGCCGCCGCCGACCAGGGCGTGCGCAGGCTGGTCTACGCCTCGTCCGCCTCGGTCTACGGCGACCCGAAGAAGCTGCCGATGCACGAGGACGACGAGCTGTCGCCGCTCACGCCGTACTGCATCGCCAAGCGCTCCGGTGAGGACCTGCTGGGCTTCTACCAGCGCTCGAAGGGCCTGTCCTGGGTCGGCCTGCGCTTCTTCAACGTCTACGGCCCCGGCCAGAAGACCACCGCGTACTACACCTCGGTGATCAACCACTTCGTGAACCGCCTGCGCCAGGGCCTGCCGCCGGTCATCGACGGCAAGGGCGAGCAGTCGATGGACTTCATCCACGTGACGGACATCGCGCGCTCGGTCGTCGCGGCGCTGGAGTCCGAGCAGGACAACGTGCCGGTCAACATCGGCACCGGGATCGACACCACGGTCGCGGACCTCGCCAAGATCCTGATCAACGCCGTCGGCGTGGACGTCGAGCCGCAGTTCAACCCGCGCGACGTGCTCGTGTCCCGCCGCGCGGCGGACATCACCCGCGCCAAGGAGGTGCTCGGCTGGGAGCCCACCATCACGGTCGAGGACGGCATGAACGAGCTCGTCAAGCTGAGCGCCACCAGCTGACCCGCCGGAACTGCGGATGCGGCCCCGGACCGGGGCCGCACCGTCCGCGAACGGCTGAGGGAGTCGTCGGGTGCGCATCGCGGTAGTGAACAACTTCTTCCCGCCGAGGGTCGGGGGCAGCGCACACCTCGCCTCGGCGCTCGCCGGGGAGTTCGTCCGGCAGGGGCACGAGGTGCTGCTGCTCACCGCCGCGCACCACGGCGCACCCGCCGAAGAGGTCGTGCACGGCTACCGGGTGCACCGGCTGCCCGCGTTCGGGATGCCCCAGCTCGGCCTGTCGATCGACTTCGACATCACGTTCACCGCCAGGCCGGGCAACCTGCGCCGGGTGTTCCGCATCCTCGACGAGTTCGAGCCGGACGTCATCCACCAGCACGGCCAGTTCCTCGACCTGACCTGGCTGACCGGGTGGTACGCCCGCAAGCGCGGGGTGCCGGTGCTGCTGTCGGTGCACACCAGGCTGGAGAGCCGGAACCGGTTCTACTCGCTGCTGTTCCGCGCGCTCGACCGGTTCCTCGTGCGGCCGCTGCTCCGGTTGTCCAAGCCCCGCTTCGTGATCATGGACGAGCTCGCGGCCACCTACTGCAGGGCGCGGTACGGCGCCGACGAGGACCTCTACGAGCACATCCCGGTCGCGGTCGACCCCGACTGGTGCTCGCAGCCACCGACCAGGGACGTGCGGGCCGAACTGGGCATCGGGGCCGGGCCGCTGGTCGTCTCGCTGGGGCACGTGATCCCGTTGCGCGACCGGGCGGCCCTGGTCGACGCGATGCCGGGCGTGCTCGCCGAGCACCCCGACACCAAGGTCCTGGTCGTCGGCCACCAGTACTACGACGCCTACCTGCGCCGGGCGGAACGGCTCGGCGTCGCGCACGCGTTCGTCAGCACCGGCGCCGTGCCCAGGGCGGACGTGCCCTCCTACCTGGCCGCCGCCGATGTCGTGGCCCACGACCTCCAGGGCATAGGGTGTGGCACAGCGAGTCTGGAGGCGATGGCCGCCGGTAGGGCGACCGTCTGCGCCGTGCGCGAGACCAACTTCCCCGGTGTCGAGCTGCGCAACTGGGACAACGCCGTGCTGGTTCGGCCGGATCACACCGACGACCTGGTCGCCGCGCTGAACCGGTTGCTGGCCGACCCCGAGGAGCGGACTCGGATCGCGTCCAGGCAGCGCGCCGTGGTGTTGAACGGGTTCACGGTGGAGACGGTGACCCGCAAGCACCTCGACGTGTTCGAGTCGATGTCCGCTCCGACCCCGGCAGGTAAGCACTGATGTTCTTCGACGACGAGCGCAGCAACCGGCTCCGGCCGCACATCCTGACCGAACTGGTCGGCCAGTTCATGAACGACCAGGAGAGGGCGAAGCTGTTCGGCCTGCCCGAGACGACCCGCATCCGCGAGCGCGCCAAGGTGATCAGCCCGGACCGGCTCAAGATCGGCGAGCACTGCTGGATCGGCGAGGGCGCCGTGCTCGACGCCAGCGGCGGCATGGAGATCGGCGAGCACACCAGCATCGGGCTCAACTGCCTGGTCTTCACCCACTCCAGCTGGCTCGCGAACATGATGCTGGAGAACCACTCGGGCACCGACCTGATCGAGCGCAAGCCGGTCCGGATCGGCAAGGGCTGCTTCATCGGCGGCAACAGCGTGATCATGCCCGGCGTGACGATCGGCGACTTCGCCACCGTGCAGCCGCTGTCGGTCGTGGCCAAGGACGTGCCGGAGCGCAGCCTGGTCGCGGGCAACCCGGCCAGGGTGTTCCAGCGCTACGACGACGAGTACATCCAGGGCGAGGCCGAGCGGGTGCGCGCGGAGAACAAGCGCCGCCGCGAACTGGCCGAGGAACGCGGCGAGACCGTCGTCTGGGGAGCGCCCGCGGGCGAGTTCGACAAGTCCTGACCCGTCACGTTGGTGCTCCCCGGCGGACCGGGGAGCACCAACGCGACCAGTGCTAGACGATGGCGGCGTCGAGCGCGTTCTTCAGGACCAGCGACGACATCGGGTCCAGCGCCAGCGACCCGTTGAACGCGATGGAGCCGGTGCTGAACACCCAGCCACCGCCAGCCCGGTCGAACTTGACCATCTCGGCGCCGTTGTCGCCATCGCTGTTCTGCCCGACCGCGATGAGCTGGGTGCCGGGGCGGGGTGGCACCGGCCTGCGGTCGACCTCCCACCCGCTGGCCGCGAAGTTGTACGACTGCGAGCCGAAGAGGCTGTTGACCGCCATCCCGCTGCCCGCGAGGAAGGCGTGCGCGGCGTTCACCACCCGGTACGGGGCGAAGGTCATGAACTCCGACCCGTCCCAGTCCGACCCGAGCACGGCCGAGGTCGGCTGGCCCAGGTTGCCGAACCACATCGGCTCGCGCATCCCGTTCGTCGTGCGGAAGACCAGCGAGTCGCCGTCGGGCGTCCAGGAGATCTTCTCGAACATCGTGTTCCCGCCGGTGGCGATCACGTGCCCACCGCTGCCGAGGTAGGTGTCCACCCGGTCCTTCATCGTCTGCGACCAGTACTCCGCGTGGCTGCCGAGCACCAGCGCCTTGTACTGCCCGAGCCAGGTCCCGTCGGCGGCCAGGTCGCCGTCCTGGTAGCAGTCGAACGAGTACCCCTTGGTGACCAGCCAGCGCAACAGCAGCAGGTCCGAGTAGAACGTGTGGCTGAGGTTCGCCCGGTCGTCGATCCACACGCTGTCGCTCGGCCGCAGCGACGCGATCGTCCGCTGCACCCCGACCTGGCCCACGGTGGAGTACGCGTTGTGGCCCGCCCAGGAGTTGTACGCGTTGTAGGTGTTGGTCGGCAGCATGACCGCGATCGGCGACGACGGCGCGGTGGGCTTGACCGCGAACGGGATGTCGAACCGGAGGTGCTGCACGCCGTTCAGCACTCCGCGCAGCCTGCACACGTACACCCCGGAACGCCAGGTCGCCGGGATGGTGAGCGAGAAGTCCGGGGTCCAGCCGCAGCCGGTGGCCCGGTAGCCGCCGGGGAGCAGTTGGACGCGACCGGGTTGGCTGACCGGTCCCCACACGACGGTGCCCGGTGTCTGGCCGCTCACGGCCAGTCGTTCGATGGTCGCCTCGACCGTGGTGAACGTGCTGGAGACCGGGAAGCCCTGGGTGTAGCCGGGGCGTGGGCTCAGGTCGTTCGCGTAGCCCTGGAGGGCGGCCGTCGACTCGATGGAGAACCCGGAGCCGATCTGGATGGGCGCGCCCGCGTTGACCCAGGCGCTCGTCCAGTCACCGCTGATGGTCTCCGAGTTGAGCAGCCGGAACCAGTTCAGCTTGTCGTCGTAGCCCGGAGTCGTGGCCGTGTCCAGCCACACCAGGTAGACCGTGCCCGAGGCGTTGGCGAACCAGGACTTGTTGGCGTCGTCGGAGAACCCGCTGCCGATCACCCAGGGTTGGCCGCCGTGGGTCCACGCACCCGCCGCGTTGGTGCCGTCGCCCGCCAGGTAGCGCCACCAGTAGAGGAGGTTCCCGCCCTGGGCGATCCCGTAGATCACGCCGTTGGGATCGGCGAACACCGCGTAGTACTGCTTCCAGCCGTTGCTGATGACCGCGGCACTGTTGGCGTGCCAGGCACCGGCACCGTTGGTGCCGTTGCCCGCCAGGTAGCGGAACCAGTGCAGGTTCCCGCTGGTGTCGATGGCGTAGAAGATGCCGTTCCAGCCGCCGAAGATCCGCGGGTACGCCTGGAGCCCGGTGCGGATCACCGATCCGCTCGCCGCGTGCCAGGTCCCGGCGCCGGTGTTCGAGTCGGTCAGCTGGTACTTGTACCAGCGCATGGACCCGTCTTCGGTGATCGCGAAGATCTGGCCGTCGGCGGCGGCCAGCACGGTCTTGAACTGCTGCCACCCGGTCCCGATCGCGAGTCCCGCGCCGTTGCTCCACGTCGCGGCGCCGGTCTGCCAGCCCGCGTGGCGGTACCAGCGGAGGATTCCGTCCGCCTGGATCGCGTAGATGATCCCGTCGCCACCCGGTACGAACCGGACGAAGCGTTGGTTCTGGTCGTAGGTCACAACGCACCTCCCCTATGCAGTGGAGGTATCGCCTAGGCGGCGTTTGCTGTGACACGGATCACCCTATTGGGTGTAGGGGGTGTACTCCGGATCGGAGCACACCCCCCTGATATCTGCGGAACTCGCCGGTCAGACGCCCGCTGGGGCGGCCTTCCGGTTCTCGAACACCTGCGCCACCACGCGGTGGGACGGCAGGATCGCGTCGCGCTCCTCGTCCGCGTCGACCGTTCCGGCCAGGATGTCGAGGAACCGGTCGAGCTGGGCGGCGAGCGGCTCGCGCGCCGAGACCAGCTCGGGGATCTCGATGATCGACTGCTGGCGGTAGCCCCGGCCGTCCGGCGTCGCGGCGTCGTTCGAGACGTGCCGGTAGATGGTCACGTCCCGGCGCAGCAGGTCGGCCTCGATCAGCCGGTCCAGCTCGGTGATCACCAACGAGCGCACCTTGCGCTGGCCGACCCGGCTCGCGGACACCGTCGCCAGGCCGCCGCCGTCGAACCGCAGCACGGTCTCGGCGATGTCCTCGGCGTCGTCGACCGACGTCGGGTGGAAGTAGCCGAAGCTGCCCTGCACGTCGACCGGGTCGATCCCGCCGAACGTGCGGATCGCCAGGTCGACGTCGTGCACCAGGAGGTCCCACGAGACACCGGTGCGGATCCGCGGGGCGTACGGCGAGTGCCGGGTGGCCGCGACGTGCACGGGGCTGTCCACCAGGGACAACGCGGTCAGCACGGCCGGGTTGTAGCGCTCCAGCAGACCGCACATCAACGGGATGCCGCGCTCGGCGGAGATCCGCACGACCTCCTCGCTGGCGGCCAGGCCGTCGCACACCGGCTTCTCGACCAGCAGCGGCTTGTCCTGCGCCAGCACCTCCAGCGCCAGGCCGTGGTGGAACTCGGTGGCCGAGGCGAGCACGACCGCGTCGACGTCGGACAGGTCGCCGATCTCCGGCGACCAGGTCGCGTTGAACCGGTCGGCGACCGAACGCCCGACCTCCTCGCGCGGCTCGGCCACGCGGACCAGGTCGCAGCGGTCGGACTGGGACAGCACGCGGGCGTGCAGCGAGCCCATCGTGCCGGTCCCGACGAGCAGGATCCGAGGACGTGCGGTCACGCGCCCAACACCTCCCGGATGGTGCCGACGATGGTGGCGAGTTCGTCGTCGGTGAGACCCGCGTGCACGGGGATCGACAGGCACTGCTCGGTGACCCGCTTGGCCACCGGCGTCTCGGACGCGATGACGTTCGGGTTGTCCTGGTAGCAGGCGTAGTCGGTGACCAGCTTCGGGTAGTAGATCCCGTTGCCGATGCCGCGCTCGGTCAGCTTCGCCGAGAACTCGTCGCGGGTGAGCGCCGCGTCCCCGGTCAGCAGCACGGTGTACTGGTGCCACACGTGCGAACGGCCGACCAGCTCGGTCGGCGTGACCAGGCCGGGCACGCCCGCGAGGCCCTCAGAGAGGGTCGCGGCGTTCTCCTTGCGCTTCGCGGTGATCTGCTCGATCTTCGCGAGTTGCGGGATGGCGACCGCGGCCTGGAGGTCGGTGAGGCGGTAGTTGTGGCCCGCCATCACGTACTCGTAGCGCTGCCGCATGCCCTGGTTCCGCAGGATCCGCAGCTTCGCGTCGATGGCGTCGTCATCGGTCGTGATGATGCCGCCCTCACCCGTGGTGATGTTCTTCGTCGCGTAGAACGAGAAGCAGCCGAGGCCGAAGCTGCCCGCCGGACGCCCGTCGAACTTCGCGCCGTGGGCCTGGGCCGCGTCCTCGACCAGCGCGAGGCCGCGCTCCTCGGCGAGCGGCGCGATCTTGCCCATGTCGGCGGTCTGCCCGTACAGGTGGACCGGCATGAGGACCTTGGTCCGCGGCCCGATGGCGTCCGCCATCGCGTCCGGGTCCACGCAGAAGTCGTCCTCCCGGATGTCGGCGAAACGCGCGGTGGCGCCCGCCTCCAGGATCGCGTTCAGGGTCGCGATGAAGGTGAACGGCGAGGTCACGACCTCATCACCCGGTCGCAGGTCCAGAGCCTGGATCGCGGCCACCAGCGCCGTGGTGCCGTTGTTCACGGCTACCGCGTGCTTCACGCCCGCGATCTCGGCGAAGGTGTCCTCGAAACGCTTCACCATCGGACCCTGGGCGATGACTCCCGAGCGGAGCACTTCGAGCACGTAAGGCTCCGCGTCGCGCACGTCGACAACGGTGATTGGGATCATTCTCCGTCTTCCCATCGGGCGGGGCCGCGTGGAGACAGACCGGTCCGGTCTGACTCAGCAGCAGGTCAGGGAGCTGCTAGCACATGAGCGCAGCGAGCACCGTGGCAGGCTACCCGCGTTCACCGGCGCGAAATGCTGTGGGGTGGGCAGCTGTAACCGGTCTCATCCCGCTCGCGCGCTCCCCACCGCGGCTCAGCGGGGGCGGAGCACCAGCTACCCTCGTACTCTGGGCCGCCGACTCGCGGGTGCCAGCACCCGCGCTGGACGTCGCAGGCCAGGACACGGGAGACTCAGATGGACTTGCAGCAACGGCTGCGCAACACCTTCGTCGAGGCCCTCGGGCTCGGTGAGGACGTCGACGTCGAGAACCTGAAGTACCGCGAGATCGAGGAGTGGGACTCGGTCGGCCACATGGCGCTGGTAGCGGCGATCGAGGACGAGTTCGACGTCCAGTTCGACACCGATCAGGTCATCGACATGAGCAGCTTCAAGGTCGCGCTCGACATGCTGCGGGTCCTGGGTGCCAGTGACTGACGTGCGGATCGACCTGTCCGGCCGGGTGGTGGTCGTCACCGGGGGGACCCGTGGCATCGGGCTGGCCACCGCTGACGCGCTCGCCGCGTCCGGCGCGACCGTCGTGCTGACCGGTCGGGACGAGGCCGTCGCGAAGCAGCGCGCGAGCGAGCTGGCCGAGCTGCACGGTGCTCAGGTCAGCGGCCTGCCGCTGGACGTCACCGACTCGACCGCGGTCAAGGACCTGTTCCGGGCCGTCGCGAAGGAGCACGGGCGCATCGACGCGCTCGTCGCCAGCGCGGGCGTGCTGGAGGGCGCGCTGATCGGGATGATCGGCGACGACCACGTCGACCGCGTGCTCACCACGAACGTCAGCGGCACCATCGCGACCGTGCAGGCCGCGGCGCGCGCCATGATGCGCAAGAAGACCGGGTCGATCGTGCTGCTCGCGTCGATCGTCGGCGAGCGCGGCAACGCGGGCCAGCTGGTCTACGCGGCCACCAAGGCCGCGGTCGCGAGCATCGCCCGCTCGTCGGCGAAGGAACTGGGCCGCTACGGCATCCGGGTCAACGCGGTGGCCCCCGGCGTGATCAAGACCGACCTCACGGCGGGCCAGTCCGAGGACGTGCTCGCCAGGGTTGTCAAGGACACGGCCCTGAGCAGGCTCGGCGAAGCCGAGGAGGTCGCGAGGGTGATCCGCTTCCTGGTCAGCGACGACGCGTCGTTCGTGACCGGCCAGGTGCTCGGCGTCGACGGGGGGCTCGTGCTGTGAGCTTGCTCGGCGACGGCGCTCGACTGGTCGACGCGGCGGACGGCGCGGAACTGGCGGGCGCCGACCTGCGTTCGCGGGTCGGCGCGCTGGCCGCCGAGGTGGCCGCGTTGCCCGTCGGCGTGGTGTTCGCGCGCACGGCCGTCGACGTGCCGAGCGTGCTGCGCTACCTCGCCGCGTTCACCTCGGACCGCCCGGTCGCGCTGCTGGACGCCGGCCAGGACGACGACGTGCTGCTGGCGCTGGTCGCGGCCTTCCGCCCGGCCGCCGTGCTGGGCGCCGCCGGGGTCGCGCCCGAGGGCTACCGGACCGCCGAGGTCGGCGGACCGGCCTGGGTGCGCGAGTCCGTCGACGGCGTGAGCCCGCACCCGGACCTCGCCGTGCTGCTGCCCACGAGCGGCTCCACCGGCAACCCGAAGTTCGTCCGGCTGTCCAAGGCGGCCGTGCTGAGCAACGCCGAGGCCATCGCCGACGTGCTCGGCGTCGACGCCGCCGAGGTCGCGCCGACCAGCCTGCCGCTGCACTACAGCTACGGCCTGTCGGTGTTGAACAGCCACCTGATCAGCGGCGCGACCGTGGTCGTGGAGGCCACCGGTGTG
>DATMCA010000044.1:0-2678 GCA_035559015.1 Umezawaea sp.
ACGGCACGAACTGATCGCGACCGTCATCCGAACAGGTGAGGTCCGGGCCGATCTCGACCTGGACCTCACCCGCGACCCGCCGCGTCGGTCAGTTCAGGCCCGCCGCGTCCACCAGGGACACCATGAGCTCGTGCGGATCGGCCAGTTCCGGCGCCAGCCCGCGAGCGGTGAACCAGGTGGAGACGTTGCGCACGTCCCGTTCCAGGATGGACTCCGCGAACGGGTTCGCGACCAGGTCGACCACCTGCGGCAGGTCGATCATGAACAGCGTGCCCTCGTGCACCATCAGGTTGAACGCCGACAGGTCGCCGTGCGCGACGCCCTCGGCGGCCAGCATGGTGAGCGTGTCGGTCAACTGGGTCCAGAGATCGACCAGTTCGTCCGGTTCCGGCCTGGTCTGCGCCAGGCGCGGAGCGGCCGTGCCGTCCTCGTCGCCGAGGAACTCCAGCAGCAGTTCGGTCCCGCTGCGCTGCACCGGGTACGGCACCGGGGCGCCGAGCAGCCACAGCCTGCCGAGCGCGGCGAACTCCGCCACCGCCCACTGCTCCGCGATCAGGTTGCGGCCGAACGAACTCCGGTTGCTCATCGCGCGCATCTCGCGGGACCGCCGCATCCGACGGCCTTCGAGGTAACCGGCGTCCCGGTGGAACATGCGGTGGTCGCTGCCCCGGTACCGCTTCGCGGCCATCAGGCAGCTCTTCGCCTCGCCCCGACGCTCCACCAGGAACACGTCGGCTTCCTTGCCGGTCTTGATGATCCCCAGCTCCCGGTCGGCCGCGCCCAGATCGGTGACCACCCAGTCCGGGCGGGGCTTCGGGCCGTGGTCGGCGTCGTCCCAGGTGGTCCACCTGTCGGCGCCCTCGGGTTTGTCGGCCTCACTCAGCGCGTCCTCGCGCAGGCGGGCCAGGTTGGCGCGCTCCTCCTCCGTCAACCGGCCGGTGCGGTCGCGGTCGTCGGTGCGCTTCGCCCTCTTGCCCCGACGCATCCTGGTGTCGACGTCGTCGTAGGCGGAATCGAAATCTGCGGTGTCGTACTCGTGCTCGTGCACTGGTGGGGTTCTCCTTGGAGAGGGTTGCTTGCACCCCACCTGGGCGCGCGGACGACCGCTGCTAGCCGAGGGGGGCGGGTGGACGGGCCGGTGCCACGTCTCGGACAGTCGTCTTCACGGGGGCACCTCCTCTTGTCCACCGGCGGACCTGCTCCACCGGGCAGTGCGCGTTCAGTGTTCCAAAGCCGGTCAGGCCGTCGCAACCGAATTAATCGGCGAACAGGTCGGCGGTCCGGTCGCCGGTCTTCTCCATCCGCAGACCCGCCGCCGTGGCGACCTTGACGAGGCCGTTGAGGTTCTTGGGCTCCGCCCGCGACACGGACAGGGCACGGGCCAGCAGTCCTTTGTGGGCCTTGTTGAAGTGGCTGATCGCCTTGCGGACGCCCGCGCCGTCCTCGCTGACCACGCGGACCGTGACGGCGTGCGGGATCTTGGCGAGCGTGGCGTAGGGGCCGGACCGGAGGTCCACGACGAAGTCGTCGATGGCGGCCAGCGCCGGTTCCAGGGCCGGGCGCCAGAGCGCGCCGAGCGGCCCGATCGACGGGAGCGCGGAACCACCGGACAGCCGGTAGGCCGGGATGGGGTCGCCGCCCCGGACCACGCCGAAGAGGGCCGAGGCGACGGCCAGGCGGTGGTGGGCGCGGTCCCGTTCCCCCTTCTTGAGGGTGGGGACGTCCAGCGCGTCGTAGAGGACGCCGGTGTAGCGGGACAGCGCCGGCATCGTCGGGGAGTGCCAGAGCTGGGCGTTGCGGGCGACCTCGTCGGCCTGCCGCTCGGACAGCGCCAGCGCGGCGAGGCTGCCGGGCACGTCGGCCGCGAGTTCGACCAGGGCGTGGGCGATCTTCTCCCGGACCGGGTTGAGGTCCGGGCAGGTCAGCTCGGTGTGGTCGAGCGGCGCGCCCGCTCCGCCGATGGCCTTGGTCTCCGAGGGGGGTAGCAGCACCAGCACGTGCTGAGGGTAGGTCAGGGGTGGTGCTCCCGGACGTGTCGGGGGAGCAGCAGCGGCGTCGCCAGGAGGAGCACGCCCGCGACCGCGATGGCCGTGCGGGGACCGGTGGCCGCCGCCAGCAGGCCCCACAGCGCGGTCACGGCGGCCGTGGTGGTGTTGCCGCTGATCGACCACGCGGCGAGGGTGCGGGCCACCCGGTCCGGCGGGAGTTGGTCGAGGCGGTAGGTGGCGAACAGCGGGTTGAACACGCCGATGCAGGTGATCAGGCCCAGTTCGACGACGAACACCAGCAGCAGTCCCGACGGGCCGGGGTGGATGAAGGCCAGGCCCAGCGGCCAGCAGGCGCGCAGCGCGCCCGCCGTGAGCATGACCTCGTACCCGCCGAACCTGGCCGCCAGTCGCGGGGACAGGCGGGCGCCGATCAGGCCGCCGACGCACGGCGTCGCGAGCGCCAGGCCGTACTGCCAGGGGGCGAAGCCGAGGTCGCCGAGCATCAGGACGGCCAGCACCGGGGCGGGCGCCATGATCAGGCCGTTGGTCAGGACCGTGTTGAGGAACAGCCGGCGCAGGGGCGGGTGGGCGAGGATGCCGCG
Organism: Umezawaea sp.; assembly: GCA_035559015.1. GTDB lineage: Bacteria > Actinomycetota > Actinomycetes > Mycobacteriales > Pseudonocardiaceae > Umezawaea. The sequence continues at coordinate 2,591 of DATMCA010000044.1, forward strand.
CCAGCCCTCCCGCAGGTCGCGGTCGCCCTCGGTGCGGGTGGGGCGCGACCTGCGGGAGGGCTGGCGCGGCATCCTCGCCCACCCGCCC
>DATMCA010000045.1:0-4678 GCA_035559015.1 Umezawaea sp.
TGCAAGAACTCTGCCGAACCACCCGAAGTGATCTACTTGTCGTCAGGTTCGGACAACGAACGCCGACATCACGCGTGTAGTCCACTCGCCACCCTGACTTGTCCATACCACCGTCAGCACAACCACCGAAGACCGGGCCGCCCGGTTTGTCGGCAATCCGGAGGCCCTAGTCCTCCGCTCTACACACGCGCACAAGGACTCCCGCGTTGCAACGCCCGCAACTGCACGACCCGAGTTCGGGTGAATCGCAGTTGCGGAAGGGGCTCCTGTGACGAACACCCGGCCGCCGCCAAGCGATAACGCGTGGTCCCGCACCCGGCGCAACGCCGGGGAATTCGGGTTTCCCGTGAGGCCGGGCCTCACAGGATCGGTAAGCGGAGTGACGACCGCCACCAGTCGGGCGCACCGGTGAAGGCGCGAAAACGTGATCGAACACCCGGAGCCGGTACTTGAAACGGAAAGCGCTTGCGGTTCAGGCGGGCCGTCACACCGTTTCGGGAGAACGGGAGCGCTCGCGAACTGCTCGGTCCACCGGCGCGGATCCCTCGTGTTCACCGCACCCCGCCCGGATACCGATACCCGGTGGCGGAGGGCAATCACCGCCCGCTTTCCTCGCGGAACACCACCATCGTCCGGTCGGCGCAAGCGTCGAACGAGTCGATGCGCGGTCCCCCATTGAGACGCCGCCGAATTCGAGTGGGCCCGGTGGTGGGTCTCGGTAGGTTGAACGGGTGACGAGCGCCGAAGATCGACCTCACCACGACATCACCCACCACGCCCGCCGCGCGAGTTCCTTCGGGGCGCGGGCATCCGACTACGCCGCACACCGCCCGGACTACCCGGTCGCCGCGGTGCGCTGGGCCCTGGAACCGGTGTCCACCGGTGGGCCACTGCGCGTGCTGGACCTCGCGGCGGGCACCGGGAAGCTGACCGGTGTGCTGTGCGCCGAGGGCCACGAGGTCACCGCGGTGGAACCGGACGAGGCGATGCTGTCCGAACTCGTGCGGCTGCACCACGGCGTCCGGGCCCTGCCCGGCACCGCGGAGCGCATCCCGTTGCCCGACGGCACGATGGACGCCGTCGTGGTCGGCCAGGCCTTCCACTGGTTCGACCCGGAACCCGCCCTGAACGAGATCGCCCGCGTGCTGCGGCCCGGCGGCGTGGTCGCCGGGCTGTGGAACGGCGACGACCTCGACGTGGAGTGGGTCGCCGCGTTCGGCGAGGTGAGCGGGTCCAGGGTCAGCACCAAGGACTTCAGGACCGAGCACCACCTGCTGCCGCACCGGATGTACACCGACGACGCCGAGGAGTCGTTCCCGCACTCGTTGCGGCGCACGGCGGAGTCCTTGGTGGCGACCGTCAGCACCCACTCGCACGTGCTCGTCTCGTCCGACGAGGAGCGCGAGCAGCTGGTCGCGAAGATGCTGGCGTTCCTGAAGTCCCGCACGGAGACCGCGACGGGCGAGTTCGACCTGCCCATGCGCACGCTGGTGCGCCGCAAGGTCCGGATCTGAGCCACCGCGGGGGCGCTCCCCACCGGGAGCGCCCCCGCGGGGTCAGCGCATGTTGCGTTCGAAGACCAGCCGCAGGCCGAGCAGCGTCAGGTCCGGCACGTGGTGCTTGATGGTCGCGGACTCCGACACCACGAGCGGCGCCAGGCCGCCGGTGGCGATCACCGTGACCTCACCCGCTTCCGTCGCGCCGAGTTCCTCGATGATCCGCGTGACGAGCCCGTCGACCTGGCCGACGAACCCGTAGACGATGCCGGACTGCAAGCACTCCACGGTGTTCTTGCCGATCACCGCGCGCGGCCGGACCAGCTCGACCTTGCTGAGCTGGGCGGCGCGGGCGGCCAGCGCGTCCAGCGAGATCTCGATGCCGGGGGCCAGCGCGCCGCCGAGGAACTCGCCCTTCGCGGAGATCACGTCCAGGTTCGTGGACGTGCCGAAGTCGACCACCACGCAGGCGGTGCTGTGCAGGTGGTGCGCGGCCAGGGTGTTGATCACCCGGTCCGAGCCCACCTCCTTCGGGTTGTCCACCAGCAGCGGCACGCCGGTGCGGATCCCCGGCTCCACCACCACCTTCGGCACGGCCGAGTAGTACCGGCCGAGCATCACCCGCAGTTCGCGCAGCACCGCGGGCACGGTGGACAGCGCGGAGATGCCGGTGATCCGGTCGGCGTACTCGCCGAGCAGGCCGCGCATGGTGAGCGCCAGTTCGTCGGCCGTCATCCGGGCGTCGGTGCGCATCCGCCAGTCGCGGACGAGCCTCGCCTGGTCACCCAGCCCGTCGTACAGGCCGAGCACGATGTTGGTGTTGCCGACGTCGATCGCGAGCAGCACGGGAAGTCCCTCAGTTCTCGGCTTGGATCAGGGCGTCGAGCGCGGCGGCGTCCTCGGTCTCGGCCGCGGTGGCCGTGATGGCACCACTGCTCAGGCCCGAGCCCTCGGGGGCGTGCGCCAGGTCGGCGCCCAGTTCGACGACCTTGTTGTCCGCGTCCACGAAGACGACCTTCGGCTGGTACCCGCGGGCCTCGGCGTCGTCCATCACCCCGTACGCGATCAGGATCACCAGGTCACCCGGCCGCACGAGGTGCGCGGCGGCCCCGTTGATGCCGATCACACCGCTGCCGCGCTCACCCGCGATGACATAGGTCTCCAGCCGGGCGCCGTTGGTGACGTCGACGATCGCGACCTGCTCGCCCGCCAGCAGGTCGGCGGCCTCCATCAGGTCGAGGTCGACGGTGACCGAGCCGACGTAGTGCAGGTCGGCCTGGGTCACGGTGGCCCGGTGGATCTTGGACTTCAGCATGGTGCGGAACATGACGGCCTCCCCCTCAGTCGTCGCCGTCGCCGAGGAGCACGGCGGCGTTGTCGATCAGACGTGTCTTGCCGACCTTCGCGGCCACCAGCAGCCGGGCGTCGCCGTGCTCCGGGGCGGGGCCGAGGTCGGGTGCGCGGAGTTCCAGGTAGTCCAGTTCGACCTCGGGAACGGCGGCCAGCGTCGCGCGGGCGGTGCTCAGCACGGCTTCCGCGCCCTGGGCGCTCACGTGCGCGCCCGCGACCAGCGCCGCGGACAGCGCGACGGCCGCCTGCCGCTCGTCGGCGTCGAGGAACCGGTTGCGCGAGGACAGCGCGAGGCCGTCGTGCTCGCGGACGGTCGGCACGCCGACGACGTCGAGCGGGAAGTTCAGCTCGCGCGCCATCCGGTGGACCAGGGTGAGCTGCTGGTAGTCCTTCTCGCCGAACACCGCGTAGGTGGGGCCGACGATGTTGAACAGCTTCGACACGACGGTCAGCACGCCGTCGAAGTGGCCGGGCCGGGTAGCGCCCTCCAGTTCCTCGCCGAGCGCGCCGGGCGACACCGTCACGTTGGTGCCCAACGGGTACATGTCCTCGACGCTGGGCGCGAACACGATCCCGACGCGCTCCTCGCCGCAGATGTCCACATCGGACTCCAGCGCGCGCGGGTAGCGGTCCAGGTCCTCGTTCGGCCCGAACTGCAACGGGTTCACGAAGATCGACACCACGACGACGGTGTTCTGCATGACCTGCGCCTCGCGGATCAGCTTGCGGTGACCCTCGTGCAGCGCGCCCATCGTCGGCACCAGCGCGATGTTGCGACCCGCCGCGCGCAGGGTCCGCGTCACCCGTGCGAGCCGCGCCGGGTCGTGGTGGACGGTCACCCCCGTGGGGCTGTAGTCGGCCTTGGTCAGCGGCTTCGTCATGCGTCGTCCTCAAGGGTGGTTCGAACTTCGGTGGCGGCCTCGGGCCGGAGCAGGCCCGCTGCCTCCGCGCGGTCGGCGGTGCGGCGCGCGAGAACGCGGTACGAGGGCAGGACTTCCGGCGCTTCGCTCGCGAGGACGTCGAGGTGCTTGCGGACCGTGCCGACGTCGCCGCGCGACACCGGGCCGGTGAGGGCGCGGTCGCCGTGGCGCAGGGCGTTGTCCAAGGCCGCGGACAGCAGCGGGCCAAGCAGCCGCTCGCCGCCGGAGACCCCGGCCGAGCGCAGCAGGTCCGTGCACTCGGCGACCAGCGTGACCAGGTGGTTCGCGCCGTGCGCGAGAGCCGCGTGGTAGAGCGGGCGAACGTGCTCGGGGATGCGCACCGGGTCCGCGTCCATCTCCACGACCAGGGCTTCGCCGACGCTCCAGGCGATCTCGTCGCCGTCCGCCGCCGTCACGCCGACGCTGGCGGCCGTCATGCGCAGCAGGTCCTCGGCGCGGCCGGTGAACGTCATCACCGGGTGCAGCGCCACGCACAGCGCGCCGACGTCGGCGGCGGGCGCGAGCGCGCCGACGCCGTGGGCCCCGCTCGTGTGCACGACGATCTGCCCGGCCCGCAGCGACCCGGTCGCCGCGAGCCCGCGCACGAGGCCGACCAGCTCGTCGTCCGGGACGGCGAGCAGCAGCAGGTCGGCGGCTTGGGCGACGGCGGGCGGGTCGAGGACCGGGACGTCGGGCAGCAGTTCCTCGGCCCGGCGCAGTGACGCCTGCGAGACGGCGCTGACGCCGATCGGGTGGTGGCCCGCACGTGCGAGCGCCGCGCCCAGCACCGAACCGACGCGGCCCGCGGAGATCACCCCGACGGCGAGCCTGGCCGGGCGGTTCACGGCGACGTGTCCGGTCGGGTGGTCGCGCTCATTGCGACTGGCTCCTTCTGGCGTTCCAGTCCCGACC
>DATMCA010000046.1:0-6011 GCA_035559015.1 Umezawaea sp.
CGTCAGGCGACTCAGGGTAGTCGAGCGGTGGTCGACGAAATCCAGCGCCTCACAACGCCGTGATCGCGGCGAGGGCGTGTGCCGGGCAAGGTTGGTGATCATGCCGGATCCGGCCAAGGTCAGCACGCCGGTCGTGGTGCGGCCGGTGTTCCCGCGTGGAGCTTGGCCGCGAGAGCCGGAAACGTGGTGATCGCCTGTCGTCACGGCTTGTTCCACGGTCACCACAGTCGCCGCCAAGCCCGGAACGAGCTCCCCGCCCCACCGTGCCCCGGAGTGCTTCCACTGTTTCCGTGCACCTGCCAATACTGAATAACGCTGACACGATAGGGAGAAAGTGATGGGATGCCGGGTCGATACCGCGGAACCAGCGCCGACCACGTACGCCCAGGCGATCAAGACCCGAGGTCCGCAGGTGGAGGCCGGGCGACGAATGGCCGTGAATGGCGTGGATCGGTCCTCGGACGTCGGGGTGCACGGCATGCTGGGCCCGAACCGAGCCGGTAAGACGACACTGATCCGTTCCCTGGCAACGATCCCGCGGCCCAAGGAGCGCTCACTGTACTTGTCAGGGCACGCGACGCGTGGGATCGACCTGCGCGGGACGAGCCGCGAGTTGGGTCGTCTACCGCAGGAGTTCGGGCTCCACTCCCGTTTCACGGTGCGGGAATTCGTCGAGTACATGGCCTGGCTCAAGGAAGTGCCGCAGGCGGACATCCCCTGGGCGGCGCAACGCGCGACCGAGCGCGTGGGCCTGGACGGGCGTGCCGACGATCGGATGACGACCCTGCCCGAGGGGATTCTGCGGCGTGCCGGGATCGCCCAGGCCATCGTCGACGACCCGCGGATCCTCCTGGTCGACGAACCCGCTATCCGCCCCAGCCCGGCCGAGCAACGGTGCGCAGCACTGCATACCCGCCACCACGAGCAGGCGGGAATCGCCCGATGAGCGGACGGATCCTGCGAACCGAACTCCACCGCTCGGTTGCGCCGCTCACCGTGGTGCTCGGGCTGTTCCTCGGTATCGGCGTGCCGCTGCTGTTCCGCGACGGCGTCGAACTCGCGCAGTGGAACCAGCTCGCGGGCTATCAGCGAGGAGTTCTTGAGTACTTGTGCCCGCTGGCACTGGGAGCAGGCGCTTGGCAGGGGCGCCGCGATCACCGGTCCAACATGATCGAGTTGCTGACCACCACGCCCCGCCCTGGCTGGCAGCGGGTGCTGCCGTCTGCCGCAGCCTTGGCCATCGCGCTGTTGATCGGCTATCTCGCGGTGTTCCTCACCCAGGTGGGCGGGGTCGATTCCAGCTACCTGCACTTCGGCTGGATACCGACCGTCCTGGTCGGCGTGGTGGCACTGCTGGCCGCGGGCCTGCTGGGGCAGGGCATCGGCAGGGCGGCACCCTCGGTGCTGACCGCCCCCCTGCTCGTCATCGCCCCCCTGTTCGGGCTGGCAGCGACACGGGGACTCCTCGAGCTCGCGCCCGACGTCACGGGTTGGTCATTCGTGGAGGCCACGAAACTGCTGGTCCCGAACGTCCCCGGTGGTGGCAGGACCTTCGACGACGTTGCGGGGTCGGTGCACCTCGGACAGGCGATCTGGTTCGCCGCACTCGCCGCGACCGGGCTCGCCCTGGCCGCTGCCGCCACTCGACGTGCCCGTCTGGGCGCGTTGCTGCCCCTCGGGCTCGGCTTGGTCGTGGCCCTGCCGATCCTGCCTCAAGGAATGGCCGCCGTGTACGTCCACGACCAGGCCTCGACCGAGCAGATCTGCACACCCGACCTGCCGCGGGTCTGCGTCACCCGCGCTCACGCCGCCGCACTCGACGGTCTGACCGGGCCGGGCCGCGAAGCGCTACGACTGCTGGCGACACTCCCCGACCCGCCCACCTCGGTGGCCGAGGATTGGCACGACCCTTCGTACCAGGCACCGGTGAAACCTCAGCCGCTCGGCGTGCTGCTGATCCACTTCTCCACCTACCTCGACCTGGATGCCCGGTCACGCGTGAAGCGGGACAAGGACGAACTCCTGGGGCAACTGCTGGAAGGCGCGGGCACCACGCCGTGTGCGGTAGGCCTGAGCGACATGAGCCAGGAGGAACAGACGTTCTCCCGCAAGGAGAAGACGGCACGGTTGCTGGCCGCGCGTGTCCTGTCCCCGGCACTCCCTCCGGTCAAGCCTCCGTACTCCATGGAGGATGTCAGCAACAACGCTTGGGCACTGCTGCAGACCTTGCCGGTCGAGGAGCGGCAGCGTCGGGGAGCGGCACTGCGCGCCGCCGCCCTGTCCTGCCGCGGCGACCTGATGGACATCCTCACCACCGGTGGTACCCGGTGAGACGACCACGGCGACCAACAGCCGAAGAGCAGCAGGTCCACCCCGAATCGTGACCTCGTCTTCGGCAGCCGCGCACCGCGGAGCGACAGCGATACCGGACACGCACTGACAACCGGCTACCTGGGATCACCCCGACCGCGAAACGTGAACTTCGAGATACCAACGGTGCAGGCGAAGAACGTTGTCAGGGCTGTGGCGACGGCGTGCGGTTCCCGGTGTTCCACGGGCCGTCGTGGCCCGCTCCGTCGATGACGACGTGCCGGGTGTCGGGGAGCAGGGCGTGGAGCGCTCGGGAATGCGGGGCTGGTGGTGCCGCTGAGCAGCAGGACCGGCACGGTCACCGTAGCGAACGCGCTCATGCCACCGTCCACGGTGGCGACATCGTGGAAGTCGTAGCGCACACCGGGCAGCAGGTCGCCTATCCCGCCACCGATCACCGCCGAACGGAATCGTCAGTCGGTGGCGAGGAGGCGCTCCAGCCAGTCGCGACGCGCCGCGATAGCGGCCTTGCTGATCCGCGCGTCGGGAACCTCCCGATCGAAGGCATGGAATCCGCCGGGCCACACGTGCAGTTCGGCCCTACCGCCCGCCTGCCAGATCCGGTCGGCGAAGCCGATGACCTCGTCACGCAGGCACTCCGCGGAGCCGACATCGAGGAACGCGGGCGGCAGGCCGGCCAGGTCGGTGGCGCGTGCGGGCGCGGCGTACTGCGGTACGTCCGTTCCATCCTGGACGGCGCCCAGCAGCGAATTCCAGCCGAACAGGTTGTAGCTGCGGTTCCAGAACTCGATCCCGTCCATCTGCATGGCCGAGGCAGTGTCGTTGCGGTCATCGAGCATGGGAGCCATCAGCAGTTGGCCGAGCAGGCGAGGACCGCCCTTGTCGCGCACGGTCAGGGCGAGCGCGGCGCTCAGACCGCCGCCGGCGCTGGGGCCGGTGACGACGATGCGCTTCGGGTCGATGCCGAGTTCGTCCGCGTGGTCGGCGACCCACAGCAGGCCGGCGTGGGCGTCGTCGATCTGGGCCGGATAGGGGTGTTCGGGCGCGAGCCGGTAGCCGACCGAGATCAGGGTGGCTCCGAACCGCTCGGCCGTGTCGAGGAACTGGTCGAGCCCGGTGCGGTGATCGTTGCAGAAGAAACCGCCGCCATGCAGGTAGTAGAGCGCAGGCCGCGACGCGGGCGCGCCGGCGGGTGTGCAGATCAGCAGCGGGATCTCGGAGCCGCCTTCCGGACCGGGCACCGAGGGCTGGGAGACGGTGAAGCGCCCGCCGCGGCCGAGGTCATCGAGCATGGCCACCGCGGCGTCGACCTCCGCACGGATCCCCGGCAGCATCTCCAGGCTCATCCGCTTCAACTCCGGCTCCTCCACCATGAAGGCGTCGTAAGCGACCTGAAGTTCGGCATCGAGTGGAACGGTCGCGGTGGGGACTGTCTTCCCCGGTTCACGGTTCACACGCGCAAGCTAGTACCCCCGTCCCTTGCGCACCAGCCGATTTCGATACCTCGGCGATCGCGCGGCAGGGCTGGGCGAACACCGCCGAGATGGCCTGAATTCAGGCGATGATCGATGGACGACGTCCGAGGACGCTCATGCCCACCCTCAAACCGGTTCCCTGAAACGGTAAGCGGTCGGGCGGCAACATCCGCTTCTGCGGACGAGCGGACGTGTCAGCACGCCAGGTAACCCGTCCGTTGGTGCGAGTACACCAGCAGTCTCGCAGTTCCATCGGGTTCAGCGGGATGCCGGCAAGCTCCAGCATCCGGGACATGTCGTGGAAACCCTCCAGGCACGCGGCGCGGATCTCCGGGTAGCGGTCCGCGGATTCGGCGTACCCCAGCAGGAACCCAGGGTCGATCGCATCAGGACAGTCGGTGTGCACCTCGACTTCGGTTCCGCTCTTGAGACTGGTGAACAGGCAGTGCTCCCCGTGCAAGTACAGCGACCAGGTTTCACCGTCGTCCTCGACGAGTTGGTCCGGGTACCAGTCGTTTTGCTCGTAGGCCGGCTCGATGTGCGGCCGGAATTGTTGGGCAAGTCGGTTGCCGAGCTCGCGGAACTCCGTCACCAGGGACTGGAGTTGATCACGTAGTCGTAGGTCGTCGCCTCGTCGATCATTCTCAGGGCCTTGAGCGACGGCGGTCTCGCCAAGCCGGCGCCTGGCGAGACGATGACGAGCAGGTCGTCCGGCAACTCAGCCCGCAGCCTGTCGGCCGCAGCCAGCATCTGCGACCAGTCGACCTGTCCGGATAGCTGGAACCACGCGGGCTGGCCACGTGTCGTCAACCGACGCACCGTGGTCGGCGTCGGAAGATCGTCGGACGCCCCCTCCGGGACGGGATGCGAAGGCGACATACCGACAGTATCCCCCGACGGGTGCACCTGAACGCCGACGTCCGCACATGCCGCTGTCAGGTCCTGTTACGGACACACTGTCATGCCGATGACCGTGTTGGTGGTGCTGACCGATGTCGGTTGTGGCTCACAGGGCCGGGTCAGGTAGGGCACGATTGGCTCGTGACAGATTCGGGGACGGCCGCCTATGACCACTGCGTCGATCTTCCGCCGTTGGTCGAGACCGCGGTGCGGGCGGCTCGCCGGGCCGGCTTCGCCCATTCCTGCCTTCCTGAGCAGGGCCGGCTGCTGCGGACGCTTGCGGGCGGCGTCGGTGTCGGAGTGATCGGCGAGACCGGGACCGGCTGCGGGGTTGGCTTGGCGTGGTTGGCCTCCGGCGCGCGCCCGGACGTCCGGATTGTCAGTGTGGAACGAGACCGAGCGCGAGCAGAGATCGCCGCCGCGGTGTTCGCCGGTGACCCACGGGTGCGGGTGCGTACCGGGGACTGGCGGGAGCTGGCCCTCAGCGCTCCATTCGATCTGGTGGTGCTCGATGGTGGCGGTCAGGGCAAGGGCACGGAACCACCACTCGAGCCGGCAGAATGGCTACGGCTGGGTGGCGTGGTCGTCCTGGACGACTTCGCCCCGATGACGAGCTGGCCGCCCGTACACGAAGGGCAACCCGACGAAGCCCGAATGTACTGGCTGAACCATCCACAGCTGCGTGCTGCCGAGGTCAAGGTCACCCCCGCCGCCGCGTCCATCGTCGCGACCTTCGTGGGCTGAAATCACGACCGACACCGCGCGCTCATGCCGCTGTCAGGTCCTGTTACGGACACACTGTCATGCCGATGACCGCGTGTTGGGTGATGCGACGCGGTAGGTTGTCGCGACGATGTGCGCGTGTTGCGGGGTGTGGGGGTGTTGGCAAGCACCGCGATCGAGTACGCCCACCGGCGACTACGACGTGGTGGATTGCTGCTGAGAGTTCCGACTTGATCGCTGCTTGCTGAGCGAGGACCATCTCGAGACCCTCAACTCCGCCAACAACCTCGCCGTTCGCTTGTCGGCGTTGGGTGACGTCACCTGTACTACATTCCTAGATCTTGAACCGGGTTGGTTGATCGGCCGTAGTTCCTGGCATGGTGAAGCCCGTGACCGCCCAGGACATCGCCGGCTGGGACACCGACCTGCAGTCCCTGACCGATGGCCTGGGTGCGCTGTTCAATCGGCCGGAGCCGAGGGCGACGTTCGGGTTGATGGTGCGTGCGTTGCTGGCCGATGTGCCGAAGAAGAACTCGTGGGGCCTGGCCGAGCACGCCGGGTTGCCCACGCCACGTCCGTTCG
>DATMCA010000047.1:0-7618 GCA_035559015.1 Umezawaea sp.
CGAGCAGCGGGTCGATGACCGACAGCCGGACCGTGCCGAGGCTGAACCGCTCGTCGTCGTAGACGCCCACCTCGTCCGGTCCGCGGTGGGCGATCGCCCGGATGCCGCGGCGCAGGCTCGTGATCTGGTCCTCCTTGCGCTTTCCGCTGTTGACGAAACCGACGACACCGCACATGGACGTACCCCACCTCGTCGAGTGATGGACGGTCGCTCTCAGACGGATTCGAGGTAGCGGCGCCGTTCCCAGCCGCTCACCTCGGCGTTGGCGGCGGCCTGCTCCGCCCGACCGAGCAGGCACAGCAGCTCCGTCACCTCGTCACCCAGCGCCGACCGCGCGAACTTGCTGCCGTCGAGCAGGGCCACGGCTTCCGCCACGCTCCGCGGCAGCGGCTCGGCGTCGACCCCCGCGTAGACGTCGGTGGTCGCGGCGGCGGGCGGTTCCAGCTGTTCCTCCAGACCGGCGAGACCGGCCAGCAGTTGGGTCGCGACCAGCAGGTGGGGATTGGCGTCGGCCGCCGCCACCCGGTGCTCCAGCCGTGTCCCGCCGTCGCCGTGCACGAGCGCCCGCACCGCGGCGGAGCGGTGGTCGAACCCCCACGTGACGTGCGTCGGCGCGAACGAGTAGTCCACTGACCGCTTGTACCCGTTGGGGGTCGGAACGGCGACGTGGCACGTCTCGGCGGCGTGGCGCACCAGACCACCGAGGTAGGACCGGCCCCGGTCGCTCAGCCCTCCGGTCTCCTCGTCCCAGAAGGCGTTGCGGCCCGTTTCCCGGCTGCGCAGGCTCTGGTGCACGTGCAGGCCGCTGCCCGAGGACTCCGCCCACGGCTTGGCCATGAACGTGGCCAGGTAGCCGTGCTCGGCCGCGATCTGCTTGACCGCGTAGCGGAAGAACAGCAGGTCGTCGGCGGCGGTCAGCGGCGCGGAGTGGCCCAGGTTGATCTCCACCTGGCCGGCGCCGTACTCGGCCCCGCTGGCCTCCACCACCACGCCCACGGCGTGCAGCGCCGACCGGACGTCCCGGATCACCGGCCACAGGTAGGAGTCGTCGTGCAGGCTGTAGAGGGGGTTGCGCGAGCGGCGGGGCCGCAGGCTGTCCGGGTCGAGCAGGTAGAACTCGGTCTCCAGGCCGATGCTCGGGTCGAACCCGGCCTCACGGGCGCGGTCCTGCGCCTGGCGGAGGACCCGGCGCGGGTCGAGGGGGACGGGCTGACCCGTCCGGTCGACGACGTCGCAGAAGACCAGCGCCGTCGCCTCCCGCCAGGGCACCAGCCGCAGGGTGGCGACGTCGGGCACGAGGAAGACGTCCGGGTAGCCGGTCTCCCAGCTGTACCGGCCCGCGGGAGGCAGCACGTCGAGGGCGTAGTCGACGCAGAACAGCCCGGACGACAGGGCGAACTCCGTGCCCTGCCGGAAGAACGGTGCGGGGATCCGCTTGCCCCTGATAGCGCCCATCATGTCCACGACGGCGAGTTCGACGGTCTCGATCGAGTTGTCGGTGAGGAACTGGTCGACTGCCCGCGTTTCGTCTCCGAGGTTGGCGTGGCGCACGGATCCGACCGTAGGAGGAGCGGTTGACGCCAACCACTCCCTGTTTGTACGTGGATGGCACCGCGTGCGAGCGCGACCCCCGGTGGGATCTAGGGTTCGGGCCTGGGAGCCGAGGTTTCGGAGGTGGGTCCGTGACGGAGAGCAAGACCTTCCTGATCGCCGGGGTGGGCGGTGGTCCCGGTCGGGCGTTCGCCGAGCGGGCCCTGCGCGCCGGCCACCGCGTCGTCGGCTTCGTCCGCAGGCCCGAGCAGGTCGCGGGGTTCGAGGCCCTGGGGCCTGGTCTGGCGTTCGCGCGGGTCCTGGACATCGGTTCGGCCACCGGGATCGAGCCCGCGATCAGGGCGATCGAGGCCGACATCGCGCCGATCGACGTCCTCGTCGCGGGTACGGACCACGGCGAGGCCACGGTGGAGGACCTCCGCCGGCAGCGCGACATCGACGTCTTCGGGACGGTCGCGGTCGTGAAGGCGGTCCTGCCGGGCATGCGCTGGCGGCGTGCCGGGACCGTCGTCGTCGTGACGCCTGACTCGACGTCGTCCTACCACGGCAGCAAGTTCGCGCTGGTGGGCATCATGCTGTCTCTGGCGACGGAGGTGGCGCCGTTCGACGTCCGCGTCACGGCGGTCGGCCCGGACGCGTTCCGCGCCGCCTGGTCCGACGACGGCCTGGTGCTGGAGCCCGCCGACGGCCCCCTGGCCCTCGGCGCCGGCCCCACCACACTGCCGTAGTCGCAGAGGCAGCGACGCGGGGCTCGTCCCGGGCTTGTCGGTCACGGACTCCAGGCGCCCGCCGCCGCGGCCCGCACGACGTAGTCCTCGAAGGGGCGGGGCGGCCGGCCCAGGACGGTCTCGATCCCGTCCGTGGTCGTGGCCAGGTGGCCGCGTTCCATCATCACGAACATCTCGGCCACGTGGTGGGCGGCGTCCCGGCCCAGGCCCTGCTCCACCAGGGCCGCGGTGTACCGCTCGGGGGAGATCGTCCGGTAGGTCATGGGTCGCCCGGACGCCAGGGAGATCATCCCGACGGCTTCGGCGAAGGTGATCGCGCGCGGTCCGGACATCTCGTAGATCCGCCCGGCGTGCCGACCGGGCTCCGCCAGGACCCGGACCGCGGTGTCGGCGACGTCCTCCAGGTCGGTGAACGGCTCGGGGACGGCGTCGGCCGGGAGCGCCAGTTCGCCCGCCAGGAGCGGGGCGTGCCACAACTCCTCGTCGAAGTTCTGCTGGAAGTTGTTGGGCCGCAACACGGTCCACTCCAGCGCCGAGCCGCGCACGGCGTCCTCCGCCGAGCGCATGTCCACGCCGAACTCGGAGTCGCCCCAGGTGTCGGCGCCGCGCCCGGAGAGCAGGACCAGGCGCCGCACACCGGCGGCCTCGGCCCTGGCCACGAACTCGTGCGCCGGGCCGGGTACCTGCGGGGCCACCACGTAGACGGCGTCGACGTCGTGCAGGGCCGCGTCCCAACCGCCGGGGTCGGTCCAGTCGAACGGCGTCCGGCTGGAGCGGGAGGCGGGACGCACGGGTGTGCCGTCGAGCCGCAACCGGGCGACGATCCGTCGGCCGGTCTTGCCGGTGGCGCCGAGAACGAGGGTGTTGTCGTTGCTCATGGTCCCGATCCAACGCCGCCCACCCGCGGGAGTCCATGGTGGACAGTCCGGACCGCCTGTCCGTTCGTCCAGCGGTTCCCGCCGCGCGGGCGCGTTCGAGATTCGTCCCAGAAACATCCCACTCCGCGCGGTGAGGATGGCTCCACGACGGACCACGACGGATCGGAGGATCGGATGACGGGCAAGCGAGTGGCAGCCGGGCTGGTGGCGGCGACGGCGGCGGTGGGCCTGGCGGTCGGCGCGGGGACGGCGAGCGCCGACACCACGGCCGCGGGCGCCGGTGAGGTTCGGGCGGCGGGTGCCTGGCACTACTTCAACGAGTACCGGACCGCCGACGCCTGCCTCACCACCGGTGACCGGGGGATTGGTGAGAAGCGCTGGTCGGCGTTCCGGTGCCCGAAGAAGTCGACGGGGACCTACCTGCTCTACGTCTGGTACTGACGCGGAGGCGGGAACCTCCTCACCGGGGGAGGTTCCCGCCCGCCGAGCCGTGGAAGTGGAGGTGGCCGTTACTGCGCGGTCGGCACGGGGTGCCCCTCGGACGCCTGCACGACGACGATGCCCTGACCCGACAGCGCGAGCTGGTAGGCCTCGCCCGAGCCGCGGCCGATGACGGCGCCGAGCTTCGCGGTCTTGCGGATCGACGACTGCAACGAGGTGGACCACAGGACCGCGGACTGCATGTCGACGTACGTCGGCACGTCCACGTTCAGCACGACCGGCGTCCCGTAGGCGGTGACGGCGAGCGCCCCGGTGCCCCGGAACGTCGTGTTGAACAGGCCACCGCTGAGCATCGAAGCGCCCTCGGTGCGGTTGATGTCCCACGTGAGCGTGCTGTCGAACGCGAGCACGTTCTTGCCGTTGACGGTGACGCCCTCGTCTTCGAGGTAGAGCACGAACACCTCGTCGGCGTCCTGGGCGAGGAAGACGTCCCCGCTGCCCGACACCTTCATCAGCGACATGCCCTCGCCGGTGAAGGCCTTCTTGAACAGCTTGCCGAGACCGCCGCTGCCCTCGTAGGCGAAGTCGACCTCGCCCTGGTAGGCGACCATCGACCCCTGCTTGGCGAAGAAGAACCCGCCGCTGCCGGTGAGGTCGACCTTGAGCATGCGGTCGTTCTGCAGCTGGAAGCTGCCGGGTTCGACGGTCCGTTCCGCATGGTTGAACAGTGAACTGCGCATGCCCCCGATAGTGCAGGTGATCATCCGCGCGCGCATCCCAGGAACTCGGCGATCCGCGCCGCGCCGGTGCGCTCCAGCCAGGTGTGGAAGTCCATCGCGGCGGGGTGGACCTCGCGGGTGGCCGAGACGTCCGCGCGGTAGCCCCGTTCGTTGAGCCAGTCGTTGGCGTGGGCGAAGTCCTCACCGAGGGCGCGGATCACGTCGCCGGGCACCTGGACGTAGGGGAGCGGTGTGCCGAGCGCCCTCCCGATGGCCGCCGCGACCTCGACCGGCGTGAGTTCGTCGCCCGCCAGGGAGAGCGCCCGGCCGATCCACTCCTCGGGTCGGGCGAACGCGAGCGCGGCGACGGCTCCGACGTCGTCGACCGCGAGGACCTGCTGGGGGACCAGCGGTGCGAGCCCGGTGGACAGTGTCCCGTCGCGCAGCGCGTACCCACCGGTGAAGTTCTCCATGAAGGACACCGGCCTGAGGATCGTCGCCGGGAGGTCGAGTGCGGCGACGTGCCGCTCGATCCGCCACTTGCTGACCAGGTTCACCGGCAGCACCTCGTCCTCGTGCCGGTCCGCGCCCGCGACGGAGGTGAAGACGAAGTGCCCCACGCCCACGGCTCGGGCGGCTTCGGCGACGTTCACGCCCCACCGCACCTCGTCCTCGGCGGTGAAGTCCGGCGCGGTACCGGGCGACCCCACGGTGGGCTGGACGCTGAACATCCCCCACGCGCCCTCGGCCGCGGCGACCAGGGAGTCGACGTCCTCCATCCGCGCCCGCACCACCTGCGCCCCGGCGTTCCTCAGCGCCTCGGCACCCGCGCTGTCCGGGTCTCGGGTCAGCGCGCGCACGTGCCGGCCGTCGCGGAGCAGGTGGCGCGCCACCGCTCCGCCCTGCGAGCCGGTCGCTCCGACCACGACGATCTGCTCCACGGTGCCTCCATCGGGTTAAGTGGGGTGGCACCACACTTGAGGTTCGCTACGATATGGGGGGCCGCCCCGCTTTTCAAGTCGCCAGGAGTGCCCGTGACCGACGACGCCCCGCTCCGCCGACCGCTGCGCGCCGACGCCCGCCGCAACGTCGAGAAGATCGTGTCCGCCGCGGGCGCCCTGATCGCCGAGCACGGCGCCGAAGCATCCCTGGAGGAGGTCGCCCGCCGCGCGGGTGTCGGGTCGGCCACCCTGCACCGCCACTTCCCGTCGCGGCAGGTGCTCCTGGAGGCCGTGTTCAAGGACCGCGTCGAGGCCCTCTGCGCGAAGGCCCACGAGCTGCTCACCGACCCGGACCCCGGCGAGGCGCTCTTCACCTGGCTCCGCGCCGTCGGCGCGCACGCCGTGGCCAACCGCGGCCTGGGTGCGTCCCTGGTGCACGGCCACGACCCGACGCTCGGCAAGACCTGCCACGACCTGATCACCAACGCCGGCAACGCCCTGCTCGCCCGCGCGACCGGCGCCGTGCGCCCCGAGATCACCATCGGCGACCTGCTGAAGCTCGTCAGCGCCATCTCACTGGCCACCGAACGCGAACCCGACGGCCCGACCGAAGCCGACCGCTTGCTCACGATCGCCATCCACGGCGTCCGAGCGCGGTGATCGGCCACGGGAGCTTGTGCGCGAAATCGAGAGTTCGGGAGGCTTTAGTGGAGCGGATAACCGACGACCGGATCATGCGACTGGTCGCGTTCGTCGAAGCCCGAATCCCCGGTGCCGGGTCACCCGGGGACGAGGCCGTTCCCCGACCAGCCGGAGGCGGGCTACCTGGCTCGGGAGGGGGTCGGGTTGGCGTTCGTGGCGGCGTTGCAGCACCTCTCGCCGGTTCAGCGGGCGGTGCTGGTGCTGCGAGACGTGCTCGGGTTCTCCGCGTGCGAGGTCGCCGACCAGTTGGAGACCACGGTCGCGGCGGTCAACAGCGGTATGCGGCGGGCCTGCAAGGTCGTCGCCGAGAGGGTGCCGGAGCGGTTGACGCCGGTCGAGGACGACGTTCGGCGGGTGGCGGATCCGACATCCGGGCGTTCCTGCTGGCCGAGCCGTTGACGCTGGAGTGGCGCTGACCGGGCGGTCCGCGACGCTGGAGGACGTGGGTCGCGTGGCCGTGTTCGCCGCGTCCGACTGGGCCCGGACGCTGACAAGGGCGGCGATCAACATGACGTGCGGGGCCGTCCTGGACTGACGGCACTGAGAGTCGGTCGCCGCTCACCAAGTACCGGAAAAGCCGGCAACTCTCCGTCATCACGGTTACTTGACCGGTTTAGCGGCCGTCGCTACTGTCGGAAGAGTCCTGTTACGGCCACATTACGCTCCGCTATGCCGCCGTGCATTCGCCGTGTTCCGGCCCGCACATACCGTGGTGATTGCGGATGATTGTCCGATTCGGATTGCGCGGCAGCCCAGCTCGAAGGATTGTTCTCATGGTTGTGCACAAAATCGCGGTCATGGTGCACGGTGGTGACCCGCTGTCCCGTGCGGGCCTCGTCGGCGTCCTGGAGCAGCACCGCTCCGTGGAGGTGCTCGACGAGGAGGTCGCGGCCGTCGACCGCGCGGACGGGGTGGCGGTCGTGCTCGACGACCGGGTGGACTCGGTCGGGGTGGTCCGGTTGCGGAAGCTCGTCATCAGCATGAACCGGAAGGTCGTGCTGGTGACGGGGGCGCTGAGCGAGCCCCAGGTCGAGATGGTGCTCGACGCGGGTGTGCAGAGCGTCGTCTGGCGCCACCAGGCGACCGGGGAACGGCTGGTCAAGGCGGTGGAGACGGCCGCGCGCGGCGAGGGTGACGTGCCGTCGGACCTGCTCACCCGACTGCTGGCGCAGCTGCGGGACGTGCACCGGCGGACGGGCGCGTCGTTGCTGCCCGCCGCCGAGCCGACGCCGCGCGAGCTGGGGGTGCTCCGGTTGGTGGCCGAGGGCTTGGACACCAGGGAGATCGCGGACCGGCTGTCGTACTCGGAGCGCACGGTGAAGGGCGTGCTGCACGACGTGATGGTGCGCAGGAGGCTGCGCAACCGGGCCCACGCGGTCGCCTTCGCGGTGCGCGAGGGCTACATCTGAATCCCACCTCCGGTGGCCGGCGCCGCGGGAAGTGCACGAAAAGACCGTCCGAAGGGACATTCTCCGACCCGCTCGCATCCGGGACGATTGGAATGCCATGTCATCCCGAATCGCCGGGGTGGAAAGGGAGTCGAATCACCTCCTTTCCGGGCGGCGATCCTGTTCGAGCGGAGGCGGCTTTGTCGTTCAGTCCGTACATCGGCCGAATGCTCGACGACCTCGCGCTCTACTTCTCGACCCAGAAGCCCG
>DATMCA010000048.1:0-8263 GCA_035559015.1 Umezawaea sp.
AGCCCGGCACGTCCTTGCCCGCGCCCGAGCCGAACCCGCTGATCGACGCGTACACCACGCCGGGGTTGCCCTCCCGCACCGACTCGAAGTCCAGGCCGTACTTGGCCATGCCGCCGGGCTTGAGGTTCTCGACCACCACGTCCGCCCGGCGAGCCAGCTCGCGGGCGACCTCGACGTCGGCTTCGTCGCGCAGGTCGAGCGCGATGGACCGCTTCCCGCGGTTGACGCCCAGGTAGTAGGTGGACACGCCGTCGCGGACCGGTGGCGTCCACGTGCGGGTGTCGTCGCCCTTGGGGCCCTCGACCTTGACCACCGAGGCGCCCATGTCGGCCAGCAGCATCGTGGCGTAGGGCCCGGCGAGGATCCGGGAGAAGTCCGCCACCAGGATCCCGACCAGCGGGCCTGCCGGGGCCTCCGGCGCTCCGGTGTCATCCATGCAGCATTCCCGCCGTCCTGCGGACACGCGTCCGCAGGACGGATTGTGCGCACTGGCGCGAGGCCTAGTCAAGCCTCCAGCGGACACATGTCCGACCAGCGGACACCTAGGCGGAGGACGCGGTCACGTGCGGGACGGTCTCCAGCCGGGCGAAGTCGGCGCTGATGTCCCCCGCGGCCTGGAGCAGCAGCGGCAGGTGGTGCTCGACCAGCCGCTCCACGGACGTCTCGGCGGCGTGGCAGTTCACGTTCACGC
This sequence comes from Umezawaea sp., assembly GCA_035559015.1. Classification (GTDB taxonomy): domain Bacteria; phylum Actinomycetota; class Actinomycetes; order Mycobacteriales; family Pseudonocardiaceae; genus Umezawaea. The sequence goes on from DATMCA010000048.1 coordinate 692, forward strand.
CCGCCACGACCTTGCCGGAACCGTCGCGGACCGGCGCGGCGATCGAGCGGATGCCGAGGGTCAGCTGCTCGTCGGTCAACGCCCAGCCGCGGGCCCGCACCTCGCGCAGCGCGGCGTCCAGCTCGGCCCGGTCCGGCTGCCACCGCGACACCAGGCCCGACCTCGTCGGCTCGGCGAGCACGCGGTCCAGCTCGTCCGGCGCCAGCGCCGCCAGCTGCACCTTCCCCAGCGAGGTCGCCAGCGCGGGGAACCGCGTCCCGATCTGCACGGCGAGCGACACGATCTTGGGCACGGCGACCCTGGCGACGTAGACGATGTCCGACCCGTCGAGCTGCGCGATCGAGCACGACTCGTTCGTGCGCGCCACCAGCCTCTCCAGGTGCGGCCGGGCCACGTCCCACAGGCCCATCGACCGCACGTAGGCCACGCCCAGCTCCAGCACCCTCGGCGTCAGCGAGTAGCCGCGATCGGCCGCGCGGACGTAGCCCAGCTCCTCCAGCGTCAGCAGGATCCGGCGCGCGGTGGGACGGGCGAGACCGGTCGCGGAGGCGACCTCGGCCAGCGTCATCACCGGGCAGCCCGGCCGGAAGACCGCGATGACCTCCAGTCCGCGCGCCAGCGCCTCGATGAAGTCCGGACCCGTTCCCTCACGTGGCACCACGCGCCTCCTCTCGGCCGTCGATCCGGGTCAGCGTAGCCCGAGGTGTCCGCGTGGCGGACGGGACGAGCCGTGGACGGCCTCGTCGGAGGAGTTCATTGACACTGGTCGGGCAGAGGTTCAGAGTGGCCGCGAGTACTCGATGACCGTTGGTCGGACAGTTGTCCGGACAGTGAGGGAGCGACGACGATGCCGCAGCCATCCGACGAGACGTCGAACAGGCCCGTGGTGTTCCGGGGCGGCACGGTCGTGACCGTGAACGCGGGCCACGACGTGCTGATCGACCACGACGTGCTGGTGGTGGACGGCGACATCGCCGCCATCGGCCCGGCGCTCCCCGTTCCGGAGGGCACCGTCGAGGTCGACGCGACCGGTGGCGTCGTGATGCCGGGCATGATCGACACCCACCGGCACATGTGGCAGACCGCCATGCGCGGCTACGGCGCCGACTGGACGCTGACCCAGTACTTCGTCTGGTACTACCTGGAGTGGGGCAAGGTGTTCCGCCCCGAGGACATCCACGCAGGCAACCTGCTCGCCGCCGCCGAGGCGCTCGACGCGGGCGTCACGACCACGGTGGACTGGTCGCACGGCCTCCAGACCACGCAGCACGCCGACGCCGCCGTCGACGCCCTCCAGTCGGTGCCCGGCCGGTTCGTCCTCGCCTACGGCAACATCCAGGACGCCCCCGCGAACTGGACCGCGAAGCCCGAGTTCCGCGACTTCGTCAGCCGCCGCATGACCGGTGACGACATGCTCGGCTTCCAGCTCGCCTTCGACGTGACCGGCGACCCGGCGTTCCCGGAGAAGCCCGCGTTCGAGGTCGCCCGCGAACTCGGCGTCCCGGTCACCACCCACGCGGGCGTCTGGGGCGCCACCGGCGACGACAGCATCCGGCTCATGCACGACCACGGTTTCATGACGCCCGAGACGGTCTACGTCCACGGGGCGTCGCTGTCCGCGGACTCCTACCACCGCATCGCCGCGACCGGCGGCTCGGTGTCGGTGTCGACGGAGAGCGAGCAGAGCGCGGGCCAGGGCTACCCGCCCACCTGGGCCCTGCGCGCCCACGGCATCCCCGTCTCGCTGTCCATGGACACCTCGGTGTGGTGGAGCGGCGACCTGTTCTCCGCCATGCGCTCCACCCTCGGCGCCGACCGCTCCCGCGAACACCTGGAGGCGCACGCGAAGGGCGACACCGTCACGCACTCGTCGCTGCGCGCCCAGCAGGTGGTGGAGTGGGCGACCCTCGGTGGCGCCCGCGCGCTGGGCCGCGACTCGCGGCTGGGCAGCGTCGAGGTCGGCAAGGCCGCCGACCTCGTGCTGCTCAAGAACGACCACTCCCCCGTCTCGTTCCCCCTGCTCAACCCCCACGGTCACATCGCGTTCCAGGCCCAGCGCGCCGACGTCCACACCGTCCTGGTCGGCGGCCGGATCGTGAAGGCCGACGGCAAGCTCGTCGGCATCGACCTGGCGGCGGTCCGCGCGAAGGTCGAGGACACCGTCGAACACCTGCGCTCGCAGCTCGGCGACGAGGAGTGGGCCAAGGGCATGAACCCGGACATCCCGACCAGCGAGGTGCTGGACAACCCGTACACCTACACCGACTACCGGAGTGGCAGCACGCACAGCGGCTGAGGCCCCGGCGAGCCGGGCGGGTGCCCCTTGGTGGTCACCGGTCCGGCTCGCCACCGTCGACGCACGGCGGCGCCGCCGGTTTTCCGGCGTCACCCCAGCCAGGCCATCATCCTGGGGACGGCGTGCCCGCCCCGGCCGTCGCTCCAGTCGTCGACGTGGACCTCCGTGCCCCGGTAGCACCGCTTCGGGGAGCCCAGCGGCAACGCGGGCGCCGCAGGCCGGTCCCGTGTCCGGTTCAGCAGCACGTCCGTCGCCAGGCTCCCAGCCTCGACCGCCCGCGTGCCCTTCCTCGACATGAACCAGAGGAACTTGTCCACGAGCGAGTACGCGCTCTCGTTGTGGATGTCGTTGTCCCGCCAGGCGTTCATGACCAGGACCTTCCGGTCGGCCCGTGAATCGGAGACCGCCTCGGCCAGGCCCTCGGTCAGGTAGCTGGGCAGCAGCGACGAGTGCTGGGTGCCGGGCCAGTAGATGATCACGTCGGCTTCCGCGATCGCTTGCCCGGCCTCGGGGTTCAACCTCGGCACCCGACTTCGCGCGGACAGGTGGGCCCGCTTCTGCCGCTTGTCGAGCCCGTCCAAACGCCGGCTCTCCTCGTCGGTCAGGTAGTTGTCCAGCACGAAGACGTCCGCGAGCTTCTCCGAGGACCGCAGCGAGGAGATGCCGGACTCGTCCGGGACCACCTGACCCCGATCCGTGAGCGCCACCAGTCTCAGGTCACGGCCGTCGGTGAGGTTCAGGACCCTCGTGCGGATGCCGGCGAACTCCGCGAACGCGCGCACCGACTCGTTGAAGTCGCGGCCTTCCAGGTAGAGGCCGGCGAGGACGACGTTGCCCAGCGCCACGTCCCGGAGGGGCAGGTCGCGGTCGTCGGTGCGCAGGTAGTCCGCGAACCGCTCCACGGCGTCCACCAGGGAGGTCGTGCTGCGCCTGCTCAGGCCGCCCGCCAGTCGTGCGTCCCGCAGGACCGACAGGGGACGGGCCAGGACGGCGGACCCCTCGCGGTGGTCCCGGAAGCGGAGCCCCAGGACGTGGTCGAGAGCGGCGAAGTCGCCCCGGCCGCGCCGCAGGCTGCTCCGCACGTTCTTCCGGACGTCGGAAGGGCCCAGCAGGCCCGGGATCACCCTCCTCAGCGCACCGGTCGACAGGCCGTCGTCGTAGCAGTTGACGAGCACCGTCAGGTCGACCTGGTCCATTTCGGCGTACATCCTGACGAGCCGGGACGCGCCCGAACCGCCGCAGAACAGGACCACCCGCCTTCTCATCCCGCACCACCCTCACGCGTACAGCGTCCGAAAGAATTCCAGGTCGGCGGGCGTGTTGATCCCCATCGCCTCCAGCGGGTCGGCCACGCCGAGGGGCAGCACCTCCCAGCCCCGGCTCGCGAGGAAGACGAGGAACGGCAGGAAGTTGACCTCGGCGGTCAGCGCGCCCCGGTCGGTGGTCTCGGCGAGGTACCCCTCCCACTCGTCCCGGAGTCCCCGTGTCGACAGGACGAACGTGCCGACGTCCCCCAGACCACCGGGTCGACACCGGTCGCCCTCCCTGGTCTGCCGCACGGCGGTGAGCCGCCCCGTGCTGGTGAAGACGTACTCGACGTAGGGGTCGGCCAGCGGGACGAGCGGCAGCACGACCCGCCTCGGCGCGTTCCGGTGGAGTTGGATGGCCGCTTCGACGGTTTCGCGGGACACGTGGACCTGGTCGCCCCAGATCACCAGCACCACGTCGGCCCGCGACCACCTCGGGTGGCCGCGGAAGACGGCGTCGCCCATCCCGACGGGCTCGGCCTGCACGCCGGTGGTGACCGGTGTGCCGAGCGGGTGCTCGTCCAGCACGCCCTCGAACAGCTCCAGGTCGGCCGGGGACACGATGACGTGGATGTGGTCCACGAGCCCTTGGAGCCGCGCGCTCACGAGGCTCCAGATGGTGTCCCGCTCGGTGACCGGGACGAGCAGCTTCGGCCCCCCGAGGCCGAGTCTGCTGCCGCGCCCCGCCGCCGGCACCACGGCGCACACGCTCACGAGGCGGCTCCTCGGGCGGCCGTGGCGTGGATCCAGCGCTCGAAGTCCCACAGCGACGGGAAGAACCCGTCCACCCACCCGGCCAGGTCGCCGTCGTGCACCCCGATCACCGGCAGACCGGCCTTCCTCGCCGAGATCACGCCGCTCGCCGAGTCCTCGACCACGACGCACGCGCGGGGGCTCAAACCGTGGTGCCGCAGGCAGAACCGGTAGGGGTCCGGCGCGGGTTTGCCCGCTCGCACGTCGTCGCCGGTCACCACCCCGCGGAAGAACCGCTCGATCCCGGTGGAGCGGAGCGCGGACACGACCGACGTCCGGCTGCCGGACGTGACCAGGTACGTCGTCGAGCCGATGGCCCGGAGCGCTTCGAGCACCTGCCTCGCGCCCGGCAGCAACTCCAGCCGGAACAGCACGTCCCGGTACGCCCGCTGCTTCGCCGACGTCAGCAGCTCCAGGTCCTCCTCGTCGTGGACGCCCAGCGCCCTCAGCGCCTCACGGGTGGTCCTGCCCTTCACGCCGTCGTAGCGGTAGTGCCGCAACAGCTCGGGCCGGTGCCGCCGCAGGACTCGGCGGTAGGCGTAGTCGTGGAGAGGGCTCGAATCGACGAGCGTCCCGTCGAAGTCGATCAGCACGTTAGGAGTCAGCGATAGGGCCATCGTCGAGTTCTCCCCGGAAATAGGGCGCGACGGACGGGATCTCGGCCAGCGTCGCGCACATCCCGGGGAAGTCCCGGCGAATGCGGCGGGCCAACCGAAGGCACATGCGCCGACGCTCCCGCTCGTCCCTCATCAACGTCTGCTTGTACACCCACAGGTGCGTGACGGCGTCGTTCGGACCGCCGTCCGCCAGCCGTTCGCTCTCGTGGTCCCACAGGAGGAACTCCGTCTCCACGCCGAGCCTGGCAGCGCACATCGCGTACAGCCGCTGCTCGACGAGGACCGCGTGCGCCTGCGACTTCTCCTCCCCCTCCAGGAAGTTGCTCTGGAGGAACCTCAGACCCTCCCGTGCGCAGTACGCCCGGTGGTCGTCCCGGCCGAAGTACATCAGCGCGGCGTTCGTCGGGCTCACCGTCCAGTCCCAGTCCTCCCAGACGTAGCCGGGCGGGGTGTGCAGCTTCTCCTTGTCGACGTACGTCCACCCGTCGAAGTGCTCCCGGTGCAGCGGCGTGAACGGGGCGCGGAGGAGGGAGCGGATGTCCCGCCAGACGACCAGGTCGGTGTCCAGCATCACGCAGGGCGCCCGTTCCGCCTCCAGCGCCACCGTTCTGCCCGAGGCCCAGAAGGTGGTGAAGCTCGTGTCCAGGGTGGACTTCTCCAGCACGTCGGTGTCCACGCCGTCGTCCCACACGCACGACAGCCCCAGCCGATCCAGGTAGTCGGCCCCGGTGGTGTCGGTGTACAGCTTGATCGACCCGTTGTGCTGCCGCCACTTCAGGGCCGACAGCACCGCCACCAGTACCTCGAAGTCCTCCATCGAGAACCGCTTGCCCCCAGGACGTTGGTAGTACGTCCGTTCGGGTGCCGTGGACATGACGTGGAACGCTCTCATGCGGCAACAGCCTCTTTCGACCGCCGGGCGCCGGTCGGTTGGTGAGCGGACCCGCGGGTCACACCAGCTCCCGACCGATGATCATCGAGGAGCTGCCGTAGGGCGGGCTGACGAAGCAGTGCCGCAACATCACGTCGCCCTGGCCGGCCGTGAGGAGGCCGCCGTTGGGCACGCTGGGGAACATCAGGTTCGTCGAGTCGCCGTCCTTGTGGGCGAGCCCGAGGTAGTGACCGACCTCGTGGGCCAGGATCTGACCGGTGACGCTGCCGTTCAGCTCGATCACCGACCCGTCCATCCCCTTGGCGTCCTTGTTGCACGGGCCGGGCGCCGGGGAGAGCCCGGCGACGGGCCCCACGTAGAGCTTGACGGCGAAGACGTCGATCGAGCGGTTCGGCACGGTCCACTCGTCCGTGAGGGTCTCCGCCTCCCCGTCGTTGTCGATGACGTCGCGCCCGTTGGCCTGCGCGAGGCTGATCACCCAGTTCTCGACGACGGGGATCGTGAAGCCGACGGTGGCGTAGATGGTCTTCATCGTCGCGATGGCGTTGGTGATCGTCAGCTCGTCAGCGGAGGTGAAGTTCTCCGACCCCACCCGGATGATGTTCAAGTTGACGCTTGGCATTCGAACCTCCTCCGACCGCACCGTCGACTGGTTGCGGCGTCCTGAAAGGGCGTGATCTCGCGCGCGGTGACGCCGCGCCGCGGTCACATCTGCTGCGGGATCCGCGCGGGGTTGGAGCGGGGCGAGGAGGTGCCGGAGATCTCGACGGCGCTCGCGGTCAGCCGAACCAGGCCCGCCACCGGCGTGGCGCCGGGCGCCCGCACCGCGAGCAGGTCGAGGTCGAGTCCGCTCCCCTTCGGCGATCCCCCGGCGACGTAGACGGCGTCCCCACCGGGCCTGCTGAGCCGGACCGTCACGCCGCCCGAGCCGTCGGGGCTGCTGAGCGCGATCAACCCCAGGTAGAAGTCCCCGTGCTCCTGGTTCTGCATGGCCACGACGGCGGGCACCGCGGGACCGCTCCTGAGCCTTTCCAGGCCCTCGGGCCCCACGAAGTCCCGGTCGACGGCGATCTCCAGCAGCTTCGGCCCGCACTGCACCTCGTACACGTCCTGCTTGGCGACGTCGAACTCGGGCAGATCGCGTTTGACCGCCTTGAGGACGCGGTCCCGGCCGGCGAGTCCCGGCCGCGCGCTGGTGAACGTGAGCGCGTCGGTCGGCGGCGGTGCCGGCAGCAACTCCACCGGTGGCAACGCCGATTCCCGGTCGGCCAGCCCGAACCGGTGGATGATCAACGCCTCGGCGAACGTGGCCCGCGCTCGCAGCAGCCGGCCGCCTTCTCCGCTTCGCAGGCGCCCCAACACGTCGAGCTGCTCCGGGGAACCGACACGACCGAGGGCCGTGGCGACGGCCGCCGCCACCCGCTCGGTCCCGTCCTCAAGAGCCCGCAGCAGGGCCGGAACGGCTCCCCCACCCGCCAGGCGCGCGTAGATCTGGACGGCCCCGGCGCGCACGAAGGCGTCCAGTTCGGCGTTCCGCACCGCGTCCCGCAGGAGGCGCTGCCGGTCAACGCCCTCCAGGTCGACCTCACCGAGGAGGGAGAGGGCCGCCGACGGGGAGATGTGGGGCACCCTGCCCGCGACCGCCTCCACGATCGTGCCCTCTCGCAGGTCCACTTCCGGGATGTCGAGATGAACCTCCAGAGCCAT
>DATMCA010000049.1:0-4943 GCA_035559015.1 Umezawaea sp.
TGCCCACGTCGCCGACGCGGATGGTGCGGATCACCTCGCTCATCAGATCCATGCGGCCGATGCTAGCGACGGGGGCGCACGACCTCGTATGGACCGGCGCGGTTCGCGCATGGTCCGCGTCCGCCCCCGGTGATTGGGTCAGCGCCATGATCGACTACTCCACGGGGGACGAGACCGGCGCGATCCTGCGCGCCCACGCCGAGAAGGCGGAACACGGTGACCGGCCCGCCGCCGAGAGCCTGGACGCATTGCGCGAGGACGGGGTCTTCGCATTGCGGACACCCCAGGAGCACGGGGGTGCCTGGGCGGGCGCGGAGACCGTCGCCCGGCGCCTGGCCGACCTGGGCCGGGCCTGTCCGTCCACGGCCTGGGTCGCGGGCACGTGCGTGACCGCGAAGAACATCGCCGTCCGGTGCTTCCCGGACCCGGCCGGGTTCTTCGCCGACCCGGACGCGCTCTTCTGCGGATCCGGTGTCCCCGCCGCACGGGGTGAGCAGGTGCCCGGAGGTGTGCGCGTCACCGGCCGGTGGCCCAACGTTTCCGGCTGCGAGGACGCGGTGTGGGCCTCCCTGGCCCTGATCGTGGACGGGCGGTTCTCCATCGCCGTCGTGCCCGTGGCCGACCTGGTCGTGGAGCGGACCTGGCACATGGCGGGCATGCGCGGCACGGGCAGCCACACCCTGGTCGCCGAGGACGTGCTGGTGCCCGCCGAACGGGTCACGGCGGCCGAGCGGTTCGCCGTCGGGGACCTGCTGCTGTACTCGATGACGGTGCTCGGCCCGGTGGTGGGGGCCGCGCGGGGCGCGCTCGACGTGGTCGAGGCGATGTTCGCCTCGGACCGCAAGCCGTTCATGACCGCGTACTCCCGGATGGGGGAGTCCGCGGGCGCCCGGCACTGGCTGGCGGAGGCGACCCACCTGGTGGACCGGGCTGAGAACACCATGCTCGCGGTCGCACGGGTCGCGGACACGACCGAACCGTCCGACGCCGACCTGCCCCGCCTGCGGATGGCCCTCGCGGACGCGAGCTCGGACTGCCGGGCCGCGGTCGAGCGGCTGCTCGACCTGCACGGGTCGAGCGGTTTCTCCACGGCGAACGCGCTCCAGCGGTTCTGGCGGGACGTCGCGGTCGGCAGCCGCCACCCCCACCTGAACCCGTACCTGGCGGTGGAGACCTTCGGCGCGGCGCTGGCCGAGCACCCCTGATCGCCGTCCCCGACGAAAGGGAACCCGCTCGCCGACGGGTCGGACCGGATGTCCCGGCGATATGACAAAGGATGTCCGGTTCATTGGGCCACTTGGCCCTTCACTTTCGTCGAAAACATGCATAAGTTGCCAATAGTTGATGCAGAAGAAGCGAAAGGTCCGCCACACCGAAGCGCAGGCGAACAACCTCGGGAACTGTCCGTGGAACCGCTCTGGGGACGGTTCCCACACGAGCGGAAATGCTATTCGCGTACCACCGTGCCCTCATGCTGTCGTTCCGGTTCAGGGGCTCCGAGTCCCGTTCTGAACCGATTCCAGTCAACCCGGATGGAGAATGATGGACGAGCGCGCCCGGCCCGGCTGGTTCTCGACACTGGTGTCCCGTCGCGCGGTGCTGGCCACCGGCACGGCGGGGCTGGTCGCGCCCGTGGCCATGACGTTGGCCGTGGCGGCGCCAAATGAGATGGCCAATGCTCAGGCGGGCACGGTCCGGAAGATCACGATGTACGCGGAGGCCCTGCCCGGAAACCTCTACGGCTACGGCCTCGAACCCGGTCGGGCGACAATCCCCGGCCCGGTCCTGGAGATGTACGAGGGTGACACGCTCGAAATCACCCTCGTCAACAACACCGACCGGCGAATGTCCATCCATCCGCACGGGGTGGACTACAGCGTCGAGTCCGACGGAAGCCCGCTGAACGCGTCATTCAACAATCCGGGGGAATCCCGCACCTACATTTGGCGCTCGCGCGAGATGTTCGCCGCTTCGGGACGCCGGTGGATGCCCGGCAGCGCGGGTTACTGGCATTACCACGACCACGCCATGGGCACCGACCACGGCACGTTGGGCATCGCCCGCGGCCTCTACGGCGCACTGGTCGTGCGCCGCCGCGGCGACATCCTGCCGGACAAGCAGTTCACCGCCGTGTTCAACGAGATGTCCATCAACAACCAGGTCGCGCCCAACACGCCGATGTTCGAGGCGAACCTCGGCCAGCGGGTGGAGTGGATCGCGATCGGCCACGGCAACCAGTTCCACACCTTCCACCTGCACGCGCACCGGTGGGCGGACAACCGCACCGGCATGCTCGAAGGCCCGACCGATCCGAGCCAGGTCGTCGACAACAAGGACCTCAACCCCGGCAGCTCGTTCGGGTTCCAGGTCCTGGCGGGGGAAGGCGTCGGACCCGGTGCGTGGATGTACCACTGCCACGTGCAGAACCACTCGGAGACTGGGATGTCCGGGATCTTCCTCGTGCGCACGGCCGACGGCGGCATGCCGCCCGGCGCGCAGGAGGCGATCGACCGCTTCCACGGGCACGCCCACGGCACGGAGGCCGCGCAGGCGGCCCCCGAGCCCGCGCCGAGCACGGCTGACGGACAGGGACAGCACCAACACTCGCCATCACGATGACTCGTGGCCTTGCCACGGCTAAGGAGTGAGGGATGGGGCCAAGGACCTCTCCGCGCGGACACCGCGGGAGAACGGGCAGGAACGTCTTGTTGACGATCACCGCCGTGGTGGCGGTGATCGGCGGCTCGCTGACCTCCGCGTCCACCGGTGTGGCCGAGCCGGCGCCGGTACCGGCGGTCACGGCCGCCACACCGGTGTCCGTCCTGGTCTTCCACGGCGCCGCCGCCGACCAGCAGGACCCCGTCGACCGCGCGGTCGAGGCGATCCGGGAGATCGGGGCGGCGAACGGCATCGCGGTGCAGGCGTCGTCCGATCCGGCCGCGTTCACCGCGGACAACCTCGCCAAGTACCGCGGTGTGGTGTTCCTGTCGGCCAAGGGCGCGACCCTCAGCCCGGACCAGGAAGCCGTCCTCCAGGGTTACCTGAAGGACGGCGGCGGGTTCCTCGGCGTGGCCGACGCCGCCAAGGCCCAGGAGCAGTCGACCTGGTTCACCGGCCTGATCGGCACCCGGCCGGTCGGCAGCGAGCCCGTGGTGGAGTCCGTGACGGCGAGCGGGGAGAACGCGCCGAACGAGACCAAGGAGAAGCTGACCGACGGCAACCCGGCCACCAAGTGGCTCACCCGCACCCCGACGGGGTGGGTGGCCTACCGGCTGCGCGCGGCCGCGGCGGCGAAGCGCTACACGCTCACGTCGGCGAACGACACCCAGGGCCGCGACCCCAAGGACTGGACGTTGCAGGGGTCCGCTGACGGCACGACCTGGACCGACGTGGACCGCCAGACCGGCCAGGCGTTCCCGGAGCGCCTCCAGACCCGGACGTTCACCATCGCGGACCCGAAGTCCTTCCAGCACTACCGGTTGAACGTCACGGCCAACTCCGGTGAGCCGCTGCTCCAGCTCGCCGACCTGCGCCTGGTCTCCGGTGACCCGCCGCCGACGCCGGACGTGAACCAGTCCGTGGTCAACGTCGTCGACCGGCAGCACCCGGCCAACAAGGGCCTGCCGCTCAACATCACGCGCACCGACCGCTGGTACAACTGGGACCCGAGCCCGGTGGGGATCGTGCACACCGTCGCCCAGGTCGAGGAGTGGCGGTACGACGCCGGTCAGGGCGCCAACGGCCCGTTCCACCCGGTCTCCTGGTGCCGTGACTACGAGGGCGGGCGGTCCTTCTACACCGGCATGGGCCACACCGAGGACAGCTACCGCGAGGAAGCGTTCCGCGGCCACCTGGCGGGCGCCCTCAAGTGGACGACCGGTCTCGTGCGCGGCGACTGCCAGGCCACGATCGCCTCGAACTACAAGATCGAGCGGCTGACGGCGGCCAACCAGACCGGTCAGCTCGACCAGATCGGTGAACCGCACGGCCTGACGGTCGCCCCGGACGGCACGATCTTCTACGTCGGCAAGGCGGCCTGCCCGAGCGGTCCGGTCGTCGACTGGACCGATCCGAAGGTCGGCCTGGGCTGCGGCACGATCCACCAGTTCAAGCCCGACACCAAGAAGGTCTCGCTGCTGGCGACGCTGCCGGTGATGGGCAACCGCGGCAGCGGGTCCGAACTGGTCAAGAACGAGGAGGGCCTGCTGGGCATCGTGCCCGACCCGGCCTTCACCGAGAACGGCTGGCTCTACGTCTACTGGATGCCGCAGGACACCGTCGACCGGGAGAAGCGGACCGGCAAGCGGACGATCTCGCGGCTCACCTACGACCGGGCCGCGCAGACGATCGACCTCGGCACCCGCAAGGACCTGCTCCAGTGGGAGGTCCAGCAGCACAGCTGCTGCCACGCGGGCGGCGGCATGGCCTTCGACGCCAAGGGGAACCTGTACGTCGGGTCCGGTGACAGCAACTCCTCCCAGGGTTCCTCGGGCTACTCCGGCAACAACTGGACGGCCGAGTGGCAGGGACTGTCCTTCCAGGACGCCCGCCGGACGGCGGGCAACACCAACGACCTGAACGGCAAGATCATCCGGATCCACCCCGAACCGGACGGCACGTACACGATCCCGACCGGGAACCTGTTCCCGCCGGGCACGGACAAGACGCGCCCGGAGATCTACGTGATGGGCGTGCGCAACATCTCCCGCCTCCAGATCGACCCGACCACCCAGTGGCTGACCGCCGCGTGGGTCGGCCCGGACGCGACCTCACCGAGCCCGGACCTCGGGCCCGCGAAGTACGAGACCGCGACGATCATCACCGAGGCGGGCAACCACGGCTGGCCGTACTGCATGGGCAACAAGCAGCCCTACCGCGACCGGAGCAGCACCGACGCGACGAAGCTGACCGGTTGGTACAACTGCGACGCGCCGAAGAACGAA
>DATMCA010000050.1:0-2502 GCA_035559015.1 Umezawaea sp.
ACGATGTGCATGACGTGGCTGTACTTCTCGACCTTGAAGAACTCCACGACCGTCACCGAGCCCGGCTTGCAGACGCGGCCCAGGTCGTTGCGGCCCAGGTCGACGAGCATGAGGTACTCGGCGCGCTCCTTCTCGTCGGACAGGAGGTCCTTCTGGAGCAGGGCGTCCTCCTCCTCGTCCACACCCCTCCAGCGGGTGCCCGCGATCGGGTGGGTCGTCGCCTTGCCGTCGCGCACCGTCACCAGCGACTCGGGGCTGCACCCGACGATGTCGAAGCCCTCCAGGCGCAGCAGGTACATGTACGGGCTGGGGTTGGACGTGCGCAGCACGCGGTAGATGTCCAGCGGGTCGGCGTCCGTGCGCATCTCGAACCGCTGCGACAGCACGACCTGGAACGCCTCGCCCGCCCGGATCGCGGCCTTGGCCTTCTCGATGACCTCGTGGTGCTCCCGGGGCGTGCGGCGGCGGGTGAACTCCGGCCGCTGCCGGGTGAACACGGCGGCCGTCGGCGGCGCCGGGTTCTGCAGGTCCAGCGTCATCTGCTCCAGCCGCGCCACGGCGTCGTCGTACGCGGCGTCGACGTTGCGCGGCGAGTCGTCCCAGTTCAGCGCGTTGGCGATGAGCGTGACGGTGCCCTCGTGGTGGTCGAGCGCGGCCAGGTCGGTGGCCAGCAGCATCACCAGTTCGGGGACCTTCAGGTCGTCCTCGGCCAGCGTCGGCAGCTTCTCCAGCCTGCGCACGGCGTCGTAGCCGATGTAGCCGACCATGCCCCCGGTGAGCGGCGGCATGCCGGGCATGCGGTCGGTGCGCAGCACCTCGATGGTCTCGCGCAGCGCCTGGAGCGGGTCACCGCCCTCGGGCAGGCCGACCGGGCGCACGCCCGTCCAGTACGCCTCGCCACCGGTGGCCGTGAGCGCGGCCGACGACCGCGCGCCGACGAACGACCAGCGCGACCACGACCGGCCGTTCTCGGCGGATTCCAGCAGGAACGTGCCCGGCCGGTCCCCCGCGAGCTTGCGGTAGAGCCCGACGGGCGTCTCCGCGTCGGCTAGGAGCCGTCGGACGACCGGGATGACCCGGCGATCGGCGGCGAGCTCGCGGAATTCCTCACGGGTGGGGCTGATGTCGCCCAGACCCGAGCCTGCACCGGCTCCGATGACGCTGACCATCCGGCCATTCTGCCGTGAACACCTATACGAGCCCTCTTCAGGGCTTCGGGGCCCGGTGATATTTCATCGCTTGTTGAAAATTAGGCCGGTCGGCGGGATGATGGGGACGTGACCACAGCCAGCGATCAGACCGAGCCGAAACGCCGAGGACGACGGGCGGGCGGCGAGGACACCAGGACCGCCCTGCTCGACGCGGCGCGCGAGGTGTTCATCGCCCGCGGGTACGAGGGTGCCACCGTGCGGTCCATCGCCGCGAAGGCGGGGGTCGACGCCGCCATGGTCAACCACTGGTTCGGCAGCAAGGAGAACCTGTTCGCGCAGGCCGTCCTCAAGCTCCCGTTCGACCCGACCGTGCTGGTCGCCCGCCTGCTCGACGGGCCGCCCGAGGGGACGGGCGAACGGATCGTGCGCAACTTCACCGGCATCTGGGACGCCACCGGCGGCGGGCCGTTCGCCGCGATCGTGCGCAGCGTGACCAGCCACGACGGCGTGGCGAACGTGCTGCGGGAGTTCTTCCTGAACAACGTGTTCGCCAAGATCGCCGGGAGCCTCGACGTCGACCGGGTCGAGCTGCGGGCCTCGCTGTGCGCGTCCCAGGTCATCGGCATGGGCATGGTCAGGTACGTGGTCAAGTTCGAGCCGCTCGCCTCGGCCGACGTCGAGACCCTCGTCGCGGCCGTCGGCCCGAACCTCCAGAGGTACCTGACCGGGGATATCGGCTAGTCCTTGAGGAGCACGTCCGCGTCGAAGCAGGTGCGGTCACCGGTGTGGCAGGCCGCGCCGGTCTGGTCGACCACGAGCAGCAGCGCGTCGCCGTCGCAGTCCAGGCGCACCTCGTGCACGTACTGCGTGTGCCCGGACGTGTCGCCCTTGCGCCACCGCTGCTGCCTGCTGCGGGAGAAGTACACCGCCTGCCGGGTCGTCAGGGTCTCGTGCAGCGCGGCGTCGTCCATCCACGCCACCATCAGCACCTCGCCCGTGCCGCGCTGCTGCGCGACCGCGCACACCAGCCCGTCGGCCGTGCGCTTGAGCCTGGACGCGATGGCGGGGTCGAGCTCGGTCACCGGTTTCCTCCGCGTTTGAGGTAGGTCAGGGCGGGAGCGGTGTTGAGCAGCACCACGCCGTAGACGTGCGCGGCGGACAGCACGCCGGTGATCACCCGCGCCCAGATCGGGCCGCCGTTGAGCGTGGCGAGCAGGTGCAGCAGCCCGAGCAGCAGGAACACGATGATCGCGGTGATCCGCGCGGGCCGGAACCCGACCACCAGGCCACCGGCGATGACGAGTTCGAGCACGGCGACGATCAGCGGGAACCGCACCCAGCCGGCGTCCCC
>DATMCA010000051.1:0-4318 GCA_035559015.1 Umezawaea sp.
GGGAAGTTCTTCGGGTCGTTCACCGGGGCGCTGTTCACCGGGTTGCCGCCGATCCTCGGCGTGTTCTACGTGTGTCTGGGCGCCACGCTGGACCTGAAGGCCACGCCGTACATCGCCAAGAAGGGCGGGGCGCTGCTGGGCAGCAAGATTGCCTTCGCCGCGATCGTGGGCATCGTTCTGGGTCGGTTGCTGGGTGAGGCACCGATCTCTGGCGGATTCCTGGCCGGCCTGTCGGTGCTGGCAGTGGTGGCGGCGCTCAACGACACCAATGGCGGGATGTACATGTCGCTGATGGGGCAGTTCGGTCGCAACCGCGACGTCGGCGCCTACAGCGTGATGAGCCTGGAGTCCGGCCCGTTCCTGACGATGGTCACCCTCGGCATCGCGGGGTTGGCCGCGTTCCCCTGGCAGGCGCTGGTCGGGGCGATCCTTCCCCTGGCGCTGGGGATGCTGCTGGGCAACCTCGACCCGGCGATGCGCAAGTTTCTGGCGCCCGCGGTCCCGGCGCTGGTGCCGTTCCTTGGGCTCACCCTCGGGTTGACCATCAATTTGAGGGCGGTGTGGCAGGCGGGGCTGCTCGGGGTGCTGCTGGGGCTGTTCGTCGTGCTGATCGGTGGCGCTGTGTTGCTGCTGGCCGACAAGCTGACCGGCGGTGACGGCATCGCCGGGCTGGCCGCGGCCACCACGGCCGGCAACGCCGCGGTCGTTCCGAGTATCGTCGCGCAGGCCAACCCGGTTTACGCCCCGGCCGCGGAGAGCGCCACCGTGCTGGTCGCCGCGTCGGTCGTCGTCACCGCGATCCTGTGCCCGATCATCACCGTGCTGTGGGCCCGAGTGGTCCTCAAACAGCCCGCCGGTGGTAGCCGGGAAGTCGAGGCCGCCCGGGCGGCGGACCTGCACGTGCACCTGGACCACGTGCCCGCCGACACCGGCGAGACCGCTTTGGAGGCTGCGCACCTCACGGTGCTCGACACCGCTGCGGACCGATCGCAGGACAGCGACCGAACCAGGACCGCCGACCCAGGCAGCGGTAAAGGCGGCGGCAGCGGAAGCAGTGGCAGCGAGTCGACCAGCGACCCGACGAGCCCAGGGCCGGACCCCACCGGCCGCGGCGACGTCTCGAAGGGAAAAGCAGATGCGTGATCAGCGAGTGGTGCGCTGCACCTACTACATCGAGACCGACGGTGACCCGCGCCGGGGCGCGGAGATGCTGGCCGGCGAACAGTCCAGCGGCACCTTCGTCGCGGTGCCCGGCGAGACCGATCGGATTCGGGTTCGCCACGCTGCCGAAGTGACCGACGTGCGCGAACTCGGAGAAGTGACGCCGTCGCTGCCGTCTCGGACCCGCCCGGATCGGGTGCGGGCCGCCGAAGTCGTCGTGGAGTTCCCGATGGAGAACATCGGCACCGACCTGGCAACCCTGCACACCACCGTCGCGGGAAACCTGTTCGAACTCGTCGGCCTGTTTGGCTGCCGGCTTCAGGAGTTGACTCTGCCCGACGAATTCATTGAGGCCCACCCGGGGCCCGCTTTCGGGGTCGACGGAACCCGCAAACTCATCGGGGGTAGCGATGGCGCATTCGTGGGAACCATCGTCAAGCCGAACGTCGGTCTCAGTGAACCCGAATTCCGTTCGGTGGTGCGTGAATTGGCCCGGGCATCGATTGATCTCATCAAAGATGACGAGCTGATGACCGATCCTGGGTACTTGCCGCTGGAAACCCGGGTGCGGGTGGCGATGGAAGAGATCCATGCCGCTGAGCAGGTGACCGGACGCAAGACGATGTACGCGTTCAACATCACCGGTGATCTCGCCGGATTGCGACGACGCCACGATCTGGTCGTCGGTGCCGGCGGTACCTGCGTCATGCTTACGGTGCCGGTCATGGGTTTGCCTGCCCTGGCCTGGTTGAGGTCGTTTAGCGCGGTGCCGATCCACGGACACCGCGGCGGCCTGGCCGCAGCCATGCGCCACCCCGGTCTGGGCGTGTCGTATCGGGCCTGGCAGAAGCTGGCTCGCCTGGCCGGCGCCGACCACCTTCACGTCAGCGGATTACGCAGTAAGTTCTACGAACTCGATGATGAGGTAGCGGCCAACATTGCGGCGCTGCGGGAGCCTTTGGGCAACACCATCCTGCCGATTCCGGCCCTGTCGTCGGGGCAGAACGTGCATACCCCGGAGCCGACCTTCCAGGCGGTGGGGACCACCGATGTGATGATGCTCGCCGGTGGCGGCATCGCGGCGCACCCCGATGGCCCCGGCGCCGGGGTACGAAGCCTGCGGCAGGCCTGGGCGGCCGCCGCGGCGTCGCGACCAGTGACCGAGGCCGCCGACGACCTTGATCAGCAGGGTGATTCTGCGCTGCTGCGGGCACTGTCGTGCTTCGGGGTGACCCCATGACGACGTTCGGGTTCCTGGCCGACGACCTCACCGGTGCAGCCGACGTGCTGGCCCAAGCACATGCTCACGGCATGTCTGCGATGCTGGTGCTCGACCCGCACAAGATCACCCGCTCCGCGGATGTGGTGGGGATCGCGGGCCCGCTGCGGTCTCAGTCCGGCACGGCGCTGGAGTCCGGTATCCGCGCCGGGCTGGATGCGTTGGCGCATCTGAACCTCGATGTTGTTCTGTACAAGGTGTGTTCGACGTTCGATTCCTCTCCGACCGTCGGCAATATCGGCCGCGCCATCGAACTGCTGATAAAACGCTTTCCCGGGCACGGGTCAGTGCCGGTACTGCCCGCCCAGCCGGAGTTCGGCCGGTACACCGCTTTCAGTCAACACTTCGGGGTCTACCAACATCAGATCCACCGATTGGACCGCCATCCGGTGATGGCCCACCATCCGTCCACCCCGATGACCGAGTCCGATTTGCGTCGGGTGCTGTCCACGCAACTCCGCGACGGTTCGCTGCCGCAAGCGTTGCACCTCACCGCGTACAGCGACGGCACCTTCGACGAACTGTGGGGGCAGCTGCGGGAGCACCCCGGGTGCGCCTTCGTCGTGGATGCTGTCGACCCCGCGCACATGGACACCGCTGCCCGCGCCCTGATGGCTCACCGACCGGCCGCCGGGCCGGCGATCGTGGTGGGGTCGGGCGGAATCATGGCGGCGCTGGCACGTAATCAGACTGGCCGGCGGCAGGCGATCCCTACCTCGCCGACGGCATCGTCGGGACCGACCCTGGTGGTGTCGGCGTCGGCGTCGTCCACCACGGCCGCGCAGATCGACGACGCGGTCGCCCACGGGTGGGTCGACGTGCCCATTCCCGCAGAGGCTTTCGCCGCCGCGCCAGACTCCAGCTGGGTGCAGGTCGTCCAGGACGCGCTCACCGCCGGTCGCGACGTCATCGCCCACACCGCCCGAGGCCCCAAGGATCTCCGGCTGTCCAGTGGCGCAGGTTCCGATGAAGTCGGTGGGGCGATCGGGGCCGTCGCTGGGCAGATGGCGCGGTCCGGACTGACCCGCGACGTCGTGGTCTGCGGTGGAGACACCTCAAGCCATGCTCTGGCAGCGATGGGTGTCAGTGAGCTGCGAATCAGCGAACTGTTCGTGACAGCAGGACCTATCTGTAGCGCCGACGACGACTCCGATGTTGCGGGTTGCCGGCTACTCCTCAAAGGCGGCCAGGTCGGCGGTCCGTCCCTATTCCGGTCCTTCAGCGGCCACTAATCGAAAGGAAAAATCATGCTCGGTGTCATCAAAGCTGTTGCTGACAAAGGATTCGAGGTCCACAACGACTGGCCCGAACCCACCGTCAACCCCGGCGAAGTCTTGATCGATGTGGCTGCGGCCTCATTGTGTGGAACAGATCGTGAAGTCTACGAATGGACCCCGTCAGCACAGGCCTTCGGCCTGTCCCTACCGGTCGTGACCGGACACGAAGGCGCGGGAACCATCCTTGAGGTCGGACAGGGCGTCACCGGCCTGCGCCCCGGTGACCGGGTCGCATTGGAAAGCCACCTCGTCTGTGGACAGTGCCACGCCTGCCGCACCGGCAGCGCCCACACCTGCGAGCGCACCGGCATCATCGGAATGCACATCGACGGTGTGTTCGCCGAACGCGTCGCCGTCCCCGCGGCAATCTGCGTGCCCCTACCGGACGCACTACCCCTCGAGGTCGGCGCGCTGCTCGAATCAGCAGGTGTGGCAGTGCATGCCATTCAACGGTCCGGCACCGGCGTCGCAGGCCAGAACGTTCTGGTCAACGGGTGCGGTCCGGTGGGGCTAGCGCTCATCCAAATCGCTGTGGCCATGGGCGCTGCAAATGTTGTTGCCGTCGAACCCAACCCGTTCCGCCGCAAACACGCCGAAAACA
>DATMCA010000052.1:0-2527 GCA_035559015.1 Umezawaea sp.
GGGCCAGCGCGTTGTGCACCAGCTCGGTGAGCACCAGCACCAGGGGCGTCGCCAGCGCGGCGGGCAGGGTGCCGAAGCTGCCGTCCCGGCGCACCTTGGCGCGTGACTCCGCGGTCGCGCCGTCGCCGATCGCCGGCAGCACGGTGTCGACGAGCTCGTCGAGGTCGACGAGCTCGGATACCGAGCCGGACAGCGACTCGTGCACCAAGGCGATCGAGTTCACTCGCCGCACGCTCTCCGCGAGCGCCCGGCGGGCCTCCGGGATCGCCGTGCGGCGCGCCTGCAGGCGCAGCAGCGCTGCGACCGTCTGCAAGTTGTTCTTGACCCGGTGGTGGATCTCCCGGATCGTCGCGTCCTTGCTGAGCAGGGCCTGGTCGCGGCGGCGCAGGTCGGTGATGTCCCGGACCAGCACGAGCGCGCCGGCCGCGGTCCCCCGCGGGCGTAGCGGCAGCGCGCGCACGAGCATGACCGCCCCGCGGGCCCGCACCTCCATGCGCAGCGAATGCCGCCCGTCGAGCGCCGACTCCATCCGGTCGGCCACCTCCGCGGCGTCGAACGGGTCGCGGACCAGCGCGCGGGTCGCGTCGGCCAGGGAGAGCCCGATGAGGTCGCTGGCGTGCCCCATGCGGTGATAGGCCGAGAGCGCGTTCGGACTGGCGTAGGCGACGTGGCCGTGCGCGTCGAGCCGGATCAGGCCGTCACCGGCCCGGGGGCTGCTGTCCGCGCCGGCGATCGACGCGGGTGGCGGGAACGTCCCGTCCGCAATCATCTGGCAGAGGTCGGAGGCGCTGCCCAGATAGGAGATCTCCAGCGGGCTGGGCACGCGGGGCATCGCGAGGTTGGTGTCGCGGGAGAGCACGGCCAGTACGGCGTTGCCGCGGCGGACGGGGATCGTCTCCCGGCGCACCGGCACCTCCAGGTGCCAGCGCGGGTCCTCCTCGCGGCAGATCCGCCGTTCCGTGACGGCCCGGCGCAGCTGCGGGTTCTCCTGCGTGGTGACCCGCGCGCCGACGATGTCCTCGGGGTGGGCGGTCGGCGCCGTCGTCGGCCGCGCCTGGGCGACGCACAGCCACTCGGCGGCGGTGGCCGCGTCGAGTGCGGTCGGCACTTCGGACAGGGTGAGGGGGACCCAGAGCAGGAAGTCGGCGAACGACATGTCCGCCAGCAGCTGCCACTCCGCGACGACGCGCTGGAGGTGCTCGACGGCGTCGCCGCTGCATCGGGTGTGCTCGGCGAGCAACTCGCTCAGCGTGGACACGCGACCCCGTCCCCTCCCCCGCCGTTCCTTCCCCTTCTGGCCACCAACGGTCCCCATCCCATCACGTGCGAGACTCGGGGCACCCACATGCAGACGGCGAAGGAGGAAACATGTCCCGTCGGGCACGCAAGCGCCGCGACCGCAAGAAGGGCGGCGCGAACCACGGCAAGCGGCCGAACACGTAACTCCGTGGACGTTCTGACGTGGCGGGGGACCTGCTGGGTCAGAACGTCTGCTCGAACCGGGTCGTGCGCACCTCGACCACGGTGCCGTCCGGGCCCGACTCGACCGTCACGTCCGCCGACTCGAGGACGATCTGACGGATCGACTGGCGCAGGCGGTTCTTCAACCCGTCCGGTGCGTGCTCCCCGGAGCACTTCGTGGCGAGGAGCTTCTTGAGCTTCTCGTCGAGGCCGTACTCCGCGAGGCACGGCGTGCACTCGTCGAGATGACGCTCCAGCAGCTTGCGCCGCGCGGCGTCGCACTCGTGGTCCAGAAAAAGCCACACTTCGGCCAGCACCTCCGCACAGTCCGTCTCGTGCGGCTTCCCGCAGCTCATCGGGTTACCTCCTGGCCGCGCAGGAACCCGCGCTCGCGGGCCGTGTCGGTGAGGATGTCGCGCAGCTGTCGGCGGCCGCGGTGCAGCCGCGACATCACGGTGCCGATGGGCGTGCCCATGATCTCGGCGATCTCCTTGTAGGCGAACCCCTCGACGTCGGCCAGGTACACCGCCATCCGGAAGTCCTCCGGCAGCTGCTGGAGGGCCTCCTTCACGGTGGTGTCCGGCAGCCGGTCGAGGGCCTCCATCTCGGCCGACGGCAGACCGCGGGAGGTGTGCTCGCCGGCCTGGGCGATCTGCCAGTCCGTGATCTCCTCGGTGGGCGCCTGCACCGGCTGGCGCTGCCGCTTGCGATAGCCGTTGATGTAGGTGTTGGTGAGGATGCGGTACAGCCACGCCTTCAGGTTCGTCCCGGCGCGGAACGTGCCGAACGCCGAGTAGGCCTTGAGGAACGTCTCCTGGACGAGGTCCTCGGCGTCGGCCGGGTTGCGCGTCATCCGCAGCGCGGCGCCGTAGAGCTGGTCGATCAGCGGCATCGCGTCGCGCTCGAAGCGGGCGGCGCGCTCCTCAGGTGTCTCCTGCTCTTGTTTCTCGAGATCGGCGTGCGTTTCGGTGCCGGGCACCGCGCTCCCTTCCAGCCGGTTCTTCCTGCCGGCTGCCTGCGACGATCCCATGGCGGTGTTCGCATGAGTCACCGATGAGGATACGCG
>DATMCA010000053.1:0-8782 GCA_035559015.1 Umezawaea sp.
ACGGCCTCGCCTGGAGCGGCGTGCACGGTGGTGTAGCCGACGAGCCGCCGGTCCTCGCCGTCGGCCTGGTACACCTGCACGACCTCGCGGCCCTCGCGCGTCCCGGTGTTGCGGACCCGCACGCGCACGTCGAACCCGGACTCGGCGTCCACGTTGTCCCGCGCGGAAAGGCCCTCGTAGGTCCACGTCGTGTAGCCCAGGCCGTGGCCGAACCAGTACGCGGGCGCCACCGGGTGCGCCGCCCACGCCCGGTAGCCGATGAGCGAGCCCTCGGTGTAGGGCAGCACGCCGTCGACCGGGGTCGTGTCCAGCACCGGCACGTCCGCCGTGCGCGCCGCCCACGTCGTCGGCAGCCGCCCGCCGGGCTCGGTCGCGCCGAACAGCACGTCGGCCAGCCCGTCGCCCGCTTCCTGACCGGGGAACCAGGTGACCAGCACCGCGGCCACCTCGTGGCGCCACGGCAGCTCCACCGGGCCGCCCGCGTTGACGACCACGACGGTGCGCGGGTTCACCGCGGCGACCGCGCGCACCAGCTCGTCCTGCCTGCCGGGCAGCGCGAGCGTCGTGCGGTCGAAGCCCTCGCTCTCGATCTCGTCGGTCGTGCCGACCACGACGACCGCCACGTCCGACGTCCGCGCCAGCTCCACGGCCGCCGCGAGTTCGGCGTCCTCGTCCACCCGCGGCGGGTCGGCGGCCAGCGCCACCGCGTTGCCCTCGCCGGGCGTCAGCCACCGCCGGGCGCGCACCAGCACCTCGCGGCCCTCCTCGACGGGCCACACGGCCTCGCGGAACGACGGTGCGACGTGCACGTAGGTCGGGTCGTCGGACTCGGGCACCACCAGCTCGTCCACGAGCACGTGCCCGTCGACCTCCAGCAGCACCCGGCCGAGCCCGACCACGGCGAACCGCCAGTCGCCCGACGACGGTGGCCGCAGCAGCGCGCTGACCTCGACGGAATCGGCCTCCACGTCGATGGACGGGTCCAGGATCCGGCCGCTGAGCCGGTGCTCGGCGTGGATCACCTCGTCCTCGGCGTCCAGGTACCGCACGAGCACACCGGGTTCGCCGGTCACGGGATCGCTGGTGTGCCCGGGCTTCAACGGGGTCGGGCGGGTGTGCAGGACGGCGCCCGCGCGGTGCACCACCTCGGCAGCGCCCTCCAGCGCGGTGCGGATGCCGTCGAGCGGGGAGACCACGGCGGCCGGGAACACCCCGGCGCTGCCACCGCCCTGCACCCGCGCGTCCACGGCATTGGGGCCGAGCACGGCCACTCGGGTCAGCGCCGCGGGGTCCAGCGGCAGCAGGGAGGCGTTGCGCAGCATCACCGAACCCGCCGCGACGGCCCGCCGCAGCCTGCAGCGCGACTCGTCCGGGGTGATCCGCGGCGGGGGCACCGACGCCGACGGGGACAGCGCCCCGACCCGCCTGGCCAACAGCAGGATCCGCCTCAGCCGGTCGTCGATCTCCGACTCCCGCACCCGACCGAGGCGCACGGCCTCCTCCAGGGGTTCGGCGCGCAGCTCGTGCGGGCCGGGCATGGCGAGGTCCGTGCCCGACTCGACCGAGCGCACCGCGCCCCAGTCCGACACCACGACGCCGTCGAAGCCCCACTCGCCGCGCAGTGGCTCGTCCAGCAGCGGGCTGTCCGACATCGTCACGCCGTTCACGCCGTTGTAGGCCGACATGACGACCCACGCTCCCGCGCGCACGGCCGCCTCGAACGGCGCCAGGTAGACCTCGCGCAGGGTGGCCTCGTCGATGCGGGCGTCCAGCGTGAGCCGTTCGGTCTCGGACTCGTTGGCCACGTAGTGCTTCGGGCTCGCCGCGACACCACCGGACTGCACGCCGCGGATGTAGGCCGCGCCGATCCGGGAGGTCAGCAGCGGGTCCTCGGAGAAGCACTCGAAGTGCCTGCCGCCCAACGGGGAGCGGTGCAGGTTCAGGTTCGGCGCGAGCAGCACGTCCACGCCCTTGCGCCGGGCCTCGGCGGCCAGCAGCCTGCCCAGCCCGCTCACCACGTCGACGTCCCAGGTCGCCGCCATCGCCGTCGGCGACGGCAGGGTCAGCGCCGTGTCGCGCTCGTCCCAGCGCTCACCGCGCACGCCCACCGGGCCGTCGGAGAACACGATCGCGCGCAGCCCGATGGACTCCTCGGCCTGGCCGCGGAACGTGCCGCCGCCGGACAGCAGGCGGATCTTCTCCGCCAGCGTGAGCCGCGCGAGGAGCACGTCGAGGTCGGTGCCGGGTCTCTGCGTGGTCGTCATGGGGCGATCACTCCTGGAGTCATTTGGAGAGCGCTCTCCGAATTGGAACACCCTCGCCTCTCGGCGTCGTTCGTGTCAAGTGATGCCCACTACCTGGTCTTCACGTTGGGTGCGGGAACAAATTCCATCGTTCCCGGACACGAATCGCGGCGGTCTGGGGAAACGCCTTGGAGAGCGCTCTCCAAGGGGCCTGGATCGCCGTTCCGAGGAGCCCGACCGGAGCACCGGCTGTCGGCGTTCGGGTGTCGGCTCGACCGGTTCGTGATCTGGAGAGCGCTCTCCGCCGTGCTATAAAGCCTCCATGAGCGCAGCGTCCCAGGCACGTCCTCCCACGTTGGAGGACGTGGCACGGGTGGCGGGGGTGTCACGGGCGACGGTGTCGCGCGTGATCAACACGACCCGCAACGTCGACCCGGCCATCCAGGAGACCGTGCGGCGGGCCATCGCCAAGACGGGCTACACGCCGAACACGGCGGCGCGCTCCCTGGTCACCCGCCGCACCGGGACGATCGCGCTGGTCGTCTCCGGCGCGGGCGACTTCGGCGGCGACATCCTGGTGGACCCGTTCTTCGGCCGCGTCGCCAGCGGCATCATCAGCGCGCTGCGCCCGCGCGGCATCTACCCGCTGCTGATGTTCGCCGACACGCCCGAGACCCGCGCGCACGTGGTCGACCACCTGCGGCAGGGCAACGCCGACGGCGCGCTCGTCGTCGCCATCCACTCCGCGGACCCGCTGCCCGCCATGCTCGTCGCCGCGGGCGTGCCCTCGGTCCTGTTCGCCCGCCCGACCCGGCCGCTGCCGATCAGCTTCGTCGACCTGGCCCACCGCGAAGGCGGACGGCTCGCCGTGGACCACCTCGTCGCCCGCGGCTGCCGTCGCATCGCCACCATCTCCGGCCCGCTCGACGTGCCCGCGAGCCAGGAGCGCCTGGCCGGGTTCCGCGAGGCCTGGATCGGCCACGGGCACCCCGAGGCGCCGTTCGTCGAGGGCAACTTCACCCAGGACAGCGGCGAACGCGCGATGGAACGCCTGCTCGCCGAACACCCGGACGTCGACGGGGTGTTCGCGGCCAACGACCTGATGGCCTCGGGCGCCCTGCACGTGCTGCGCGACCACGGCCGCCGCGTGCCCGACGACGTGGCCGTCATCGGCTTCGACGACAGCAGCGCCGCCACCGCCAGCCGCCCCGCCCTCACCACCGTCCGCCAGCCCGTGGAGGACATGGCGGCCGAGATGGCGAGCCTGCTGCTCGACCGCATCGGCAGGCAGGACCGCCGCGTCACGTCCGTGGTCTTCGAACCGACCCTGGTGGTCCGCCAGTCGGCGTGACCGGCGGCACGGCTGTCCCGAGTCCTCGGCGCGTACGTCCGATGGCTCATCGAGAGCGTCCTTGAACCCGCCACGACCCGGTTGAGCGAGGCGGGCGGTCTGCGGGTCGGGATCACCGTCGAGGACATCGCGACGTTGCCGACGGCCTCACCCGGTGACTACCTCCCGGTGGTCCGCCGCGCCGCGCGGCACGGTTGGGACCAGGCCGATGGCGCTGAGCACGGCGACCACCCCGGTCTCGATCCGTTGACCGGTGGAGGGGCATAGCCGGGGCCGCCGCAGAACGCGCCCTGGCGCGCGGTGGACTTCGGGCTGGAGCAGCCCGCGACTACCGGGCTGTCCGACGGATCAGCCTTGGAGATGGTGCATGGGGGCTCTATGAGAGAATGGTACTCGTGACCAAAAGTCCAGCCAGGTCCGCGAAGGCGCCCTGGCACCTCTGGACGCTGGGTAGTGCCGCCTTGAGCCGCGTCGCACGGTCACGTGAAGTCTCTCGTCGGAAGATGACTGTCGAACTTGCCCTTGCGCTGCACTTTGAGCAGGTGGAGGCTCTTCGTCTGCTCAGCGTCGCCTTGGTGCAACTGGTTGAACTGGTCGTCAGGCGGCCTGTTGTCGCCATCGCGTACTGCCTGCACTCGATGATGGCTGATGTCGCCGCTTTGCCGCATGTGACGCGAGGCCCGAGCTTCTACCCGACCCAGGCCCACAAACCCCGGGGAGTGCTCGCCGCGTAGAAGCGATGGGGGTGCTCCCTACCTGAGTCGTAGGAGCGCCTCGTCATGGGCGGCAACGCTTTCGCGAACCTGTTTGTGTCCAGCTTCCCGTGGTCGGCTGGCATCATCATCGGCGGCCTGATGCTCGCCCGGAGTGCCTTGAGCCTCCTCGGGAAGGTTGCGGACAAGCTGCCGGATCTTGTTCTCCGCATCTGGGCGATGAACAAGTTGTCCTCAAACGCACTGACGGACGACCAGGCGCGCATCGTTCTGGGAACGCCGGAGTCGGTCGAGGCACAGCCGAACAGCGACGCTGGTCCGAAGGAGTTGAAGAACAAGCCTACGGAGTGCAGTCGCCGCCACAGTGGCAAGCGGAGGAAGAAGCGCAAGAAGCGTGGGTGACCGCCAGGAACCAGCCAACGGGCAACGCCTTGGGTGGGCGTGTTTGCAGTTGTCGATGACACGTGACTCATTGCGGTGTCCACAACAGACCGGAGCGCCTGACCAGGCTGGGAGCACCCGATTGACCCAGTTCAGGCAGCCCGAGGAGATCTGTGACGACCGCTTGGAGGTCCGAGCCTTCCTCGGACCACACGCACCCGCCGTCGTGCGTGTCATCGAGCACGCGCGCTGCGCTGACGTTGCTGCGGTCAACGACAAAGATCGCGTCGGTGTACTGCTGGCGACTGAGGCTCCCGGCAATCCCGACGGCCTGGCCGTTCTCCACCAGGATGCGGAAGATCCACCCCGACTGACGGGCCTCCACAAGTGTTTGAAGTTCGGGGTACTGGCGTACCGCTTCCTGCTCAGCGATCGGAAAGTTCATCAGACCAGCTCTCTGCTTTGCGCCGGCAATGTCATCAACCGGTCGCAGATCGCGGCGGCGGACTGCTCGGGTGGTTGCCTTGTGCAGTCGACGGTGAGCAGGTCGAAGCCCGCACCCACGAGACGGGCGGTTGCCTCGCGGTAGAACTCAACCTCGGTGTGACTGCTGTGCCTGGTGAGCTGGAACCTGTTGTGCGGTCCGCGTTCACTGAGACGCTGGGCGATCACGTCGGGGTCGGCCTCAAGGATGACCGTGAGATCAGGCTGAAGAACGTCCTCGTTGAGCTGCCACAGGTACACGGGGTCGACGCCGTCGAAGCGCTGCACCACGAGTCCGGAGGCGATGTAGCGGTCGGACACCACGACGTGACCAGCTTTGAGAAGCGGCTGGATCTCCGTCTCGACGTGGTGATAGCGGTCAGCCGCGTACAAGCAGGCGAGAGCGTGACCCGTAACCGATTCGGTCAACCGGGCCGCCGTGGTGCCGATAGGCCCCGTGGAGGGCTCGGCCGTGATGTGGACGTCTTCGCCCCTGGCTACCAGGAGTTGCGCCAGGTGCCGGATAATGGTGGTCTTACCCGCACCACCTGGCCCGTCGACGCTGACGAACAAACCGAAGTCGCGGTCAGAAGAGAACCGGGGGTTCATCCTGCTCACCCCCTGTCGGGTTACGCATCTCTTCCAGTGACCGGCGGCCGGCCAGGTGCACGAAGAGCCTCGCCGTCACGAGGGCGTCGTAGGTAGCGCGATGCGGCTTCAGGTGCCCGTCGAGGTCGTCAGCAAGGTTGAGCCTGTCGACGAGCGCGCCGAGCTTGTAGCTGCCGTGCGCAGGCAGCAGGCGCCGGGCGAGCTTGAGCGTGTCGAACACCTCGGGACATTCCCAGTCGCCAAACTCGCGTTGGAGAACACCCACATCAACG
This sequence comes from Umezawaea sp., assembly GCA_035559015.1. Taxonomy (GTDB): domain Bacteria; phylum Actinomycetota; class Actinomycetes; order Mycobacteriales; family Pseudonocardiaceae; genus Umezawaea. The sequence goes on from DATMCA010000053.1 coordinate 6,053, forward strand.
TGGGCGGCGTGCCCGATCAGCGCCGACGCGTCGAGGGCCTTGCGCACGTCGGCCTCGATGTAGGCGAACACCGATGCGTCCGCCACGTCCTCATTGCTGATGCCGTGGATCTTCTTGGCGAAGTGGGTGATCGGCTGATCCGGCTTTACCAACCAGCTCGTCGGCTCCCCGATGAGCCCGTCCACGATGGGCACCGCGGCCAGTTCCACCAAGTCGGGCTGCTGCTGCCCGTTGCCTTCGACGTCAACCACGACGTAGCTCAGGTTCCTCCAGTCAGTCATCAGCCGTTGTGCCCTTCCAACCGAGTTCCGCGCGGCCGTGTCGGTTCGCGTGGTGGGGATGCCGTTCGTCATGCACCTGGAAACCGAGCGCGTGCTGTAGGAAGTAGCGAGGCTGTTCCGCCGCAAGACCAGACACCACGACGGCTCGCGAACTGATGTCTACGACTTTGAGCGACCGGGTCTCGGGCAACACGCCGGCGATTTGGTGTACGTCTTCAGCGGCGGGGACGCGGTGGGCGCTGGTGCACAGTTCGAGCTGACTCAAGGGGCAGATGTCGCAGAGTTCACGAATGCCGACGTGGCCGTTGTAGTCCGGTAGACCGTGCGCGTAGGACACTGCGCACGAGGTCTTGCGGAACAGCGCCGCCGAGTTGGAGAAGGCCTCCAGAACGCGGCGCTCCAGCATCTCGGGCACGATCTTGCGACGGGCGGTGTCCCGGTATGGCTCGGGGATACCGTTGGCCTTGTAGTAGTCGGCTATTTGGTCGCGGTAGAACAAGCCGGTGAACACGGTGGCGTCGGCGTGCTTGCTCAACTCATGTGCGGCGGCCAGGTGCCCGTCCGTGTCGTTCAAGCCTGGGACCAGCGGTCGCCAGTACAAGATGGTGCGGTACCTGCGCAGGTCGGGGGCGCTCATGAGTCTCAGCGACTCGGCCGCGACGTGCGAGGGGTACGGCTCGACTTTCGAGTTGTCGATGCCGGAGTAGGTGAACAGCAACGTCACCTTGAGGTTGTGCAACTGGTTCAACCGATCGATGTCGTACGGGCCGAGCTGGTGCCGAGTGATGACCAGGACGTGGTTGGTCAGCTCGCGCGCGTCGAGGTCTTCGAGTACGGCGAAGGTGTGCGGGCGAACCTTGGGGAGGAAGGGCTCAGTGGCACGGTTGAAGAGCTGGATCGGTGTGACGTGCGGCTGGAAGTAGCGGTGGTCCACCAGTTCTTCGACGGCCTGGGCGTCGGATGTGAGGGCACGCGGTTGGTTTTCGTCCCACAACCCGTACGTGTGCCTGATGCAGTAGGCACAACCAAGAGGGCAGCCCTGGATGTGGTTGAGGCTGAGACCGCTCTTCCGGTACTCGACGACCTCACGAGCGCGCTCCGGAAGTCGGGCGATCTGGTCCATGGTCAGCAACTGCACGGGCGTGATCACGTGGCACTTCTCCAAGATCGGCGGGACGGCGCTCAGGGAGGCTAAGGAGTGTGATGCCAGCCGGGAAAGCAAGTTGCTCGGAATTGCTCGAAATCATCCAGAAGGTAGTAGAAGAGGGCAATATCGAGCCATGCCCACCCGTGTCACATGAGACGTCGCCACGTTGGTGCGATGGACATCTTCAAGCAGGCCAGGAACTTGGAGTTGCCGCAGCCGTCGAGGCGGTGAACATCATCAACGGCGTGCCATACCTTCGTTTGCGTCCTCAGACTTGCGTCACGTGTCGGCGTCATCGGGCGCGAGGTCGGTGATGACGCGATTGATGATCCCCCGCGCGGAGCGGCCGTAGCTCGCGACGGAGGCCAACTCCTCGAACACGGTGGAGTAGAGATCGATCTCTTGCGGCTGCGCCAGGTTGAGGCCTGCCGAGAAGGTTTCGACCAGCACTTTGTCGTCGTCGTAGAGCCAGAAGCCGTGCCAGGGAGCCGCCGTGTACTGGGTCTCGAACCCGATGATCCCGAGCTTCACGTTGGGCAGCGCCGACAGCGACATCAGGCGGTCGAGCTGGCCGAGCATCACCTCGGGAGAGCACAGGCGGAAGCGCAGGGCCGCCTCGGTGAGCACGAAGTGGAAGCGCTTGTCGGGCCGGTAGAAGATGTTCTGGCGTTTCATGCGGGCTTCCACGGCCTCGTTGATGTCGTTGGGCAACTTGAACACCCGGATGCTCTCGGCGAAGCGGGCGCGGGCGTACTCAGAGGTCTGGAGAAGCCCAGGGATCACCGTTGCCTCGAACACCCGAAAGAACCTGGTCTTCTGGTCCTGTTCGGCCAGCGCGTTCTGCCGCGGCCTGATGCCACCCTTCAAGATGCTCTGCCACTCGGCGTGTTGGGTCTCCAGTGTGCGGAGGGAAGCGAGGAGGGCGGTCGCCTGGACGGTGCTGTTGGTGACGCGCGTCCAGTCCTCGATGTCCTCGGCGCTCGGTGTCTGCTTGCCGTTCTCGATCTTGGAGACCTTGGAAGGTTGCCACGACAGCGACTCCGCGAGCTGCTTGCCGGTCTGACCGGCCTGCTGGCGCAGTTCGCGGAGCCTGTTGCCCAGCGCTGTACGCGCTTCGTGGACGTTCGTGGCGCCCACGGCCTTACTGTGCGGCAAAGTCTTCCCGTCGTACGGCGTGATGCGTGGCAGCGTCACGCCAGTAGTTGTACTGGACGATCTCCGCGGGGTCCTCTACGACCTCGCCACCCAGGAAGTCCATCCCGTCATCGAAAAGCATCCGGACCACCCTGCGGGAGTCGAACA
>DATMCA010000054.1:0-15981 GCA_035559015.1 Umezawaea sp.
ACGATCACGGCTGATGCCGGGTGGGATGAGGATCGGGCTCGGCTGTTGGCTACCGGGTTGGTGGGGTTGAGCCAGGTTACGGCTCGGGCTTGGTTGGCGGATGATCGTAAGGTGCCGAAGGAGGAGGCGGTGAACTTGATCTCGAACCTTGCTTGGCGGGGTATCGGGGGTGGGTTCCCGTTGCAGCACTAGGTGGTTGGTGGCTTTCGTTCGGCTGCGGGTTCCGGCGGAGGGGCTGGTGCGGGCTCGGGTCCCGGCGGTGGTGTGGCGGAGGCTGGGAGTGCCAGCGTGGTGTGGCCGATTTGACTTGGGGCCCCTAGATTTGCCCCTTGATCGGGCGAAAAGGCAGTGCCCGAAAGCCCTGCCCGATCTGCAATTTTAAGGGGCAAATCCCCCAAGTAAAATCGGCCACGGTTTAGGGCCCGGTTTGGCTGCCGGTTGGGTGTGGGCTGGTCAAAGGAACCGCGAGATGCGGTCTGCTACCTCTTCCGCTCGTTCCAGTGGAAGCATGTGGCCTGCGCCTGGGTAGATGACCAGCTCTGCGTGTGGTAGTTCAGCCGCGATGGCTCGTGCGTGGCGTATTGGGGTCAGTCGGTCTGAGCCGCCTGCTAGTACCACTGCTGGCACGGAAGCTAGTTCTGCCAACGCTTTTGCTCGGTTGTGTGCAGCGACCTCGTACCGGAAGTCCACGAACGCGCCGCCTGCACAGCGCGAGATCATTCCTGATGTTGCTACTACGTCTTTCCACGCTGCCCGGCGGCCGAACAGCAAGGCCCTTAGCCCCACGGGCATCGTTCGTGCGAAGCCCAGTGTGGTGCGGCGGCTCAGCCAGCGTCCTAGTGCCTTTTCCGCTGCCCATACCGCAGGTAGGCCGCCTGCTGAGGTGGCGACGAAGACCGCGCCACGTACCCGGTCGTACACCTCGGGGTATCGCTCTGCCAGTGCCATCATCGTCATGCCGCCCATGGAGTGGCCGACCAGCACGAGTTCGCCGTCGGGTGCGTGGGTTTCCAGTACCTCGACCAGGTCGTCGGCCAGTTGGTCGAAGGTTCGCACCGTTCCGCCGCCGGACTGGCCGTGGCCTCGGTGGTCGTAGCGCAGTACGCGGCCGGGTAGGGCTTTGGTTACCCGGTCCCATGACGTTAGGTCGAGTGTCCACGCGTGCAGCAGGACCGCTGTCACGTCGGACGGTGGTCCGTTGGTGACCACGTTCAGCGTGGTTCCGTCCGTTACCTTCACGGCAGCAGGAACGAGCGTCGCCAGGCGCGCATCCCGGGCTTGCCGACCAGGCCCACCTCGTCCAGGAACTTCATGATCCGTTCGCCGGACCACCGGATGGTCTCCTGCCAGGCCGGGTTTCCCAGCGCGGCGCGGTGTGCCTCGCCCACGTCCAAACCCACTGCCGCGTAGGCGCGTGGGTTGATGATGCTGCGGGTGATGAACATGGCCACGGTCGCGAGGAGCCAGCGCTGGTAGGGGAGTTCGGCCTTGGAGACCGAGTCCATGCCTCGTACGACTTCCTCTCGCGCGAACCGGACGTGCCTTGCCTCTTCGAGGACGTGGATGCGGTTCACCATGCGCACCAGCGGTTGCACGGTCTCGTCGGCCATCGTCTCGCGCTGTAGGCGATCCAATACCTCCTCCGCCACCAGGATCGAGCCGTAGAGGGCGGGGCCGTAGCCGATCACCGGTAGGAGTCTTCCCAGGCGGTGCACGTGGGCCGGTGGGCCGTAGGGTGGGCAGCCGATCTTGTCCACCATGCGCGCGAACATCGTCGAGTGGCGGCACTCGTCGGCGATCTCGGTGAGCGCGTACTGGACGTGCATGGTCGTCGGGTCCGAGCGGTAGACCTCCTTGAGGAGCATCTGCATCAGCAGGATCTCGAACCACAGGCCGACGCTCGCGATGCTGGCGATCTCGTGCTTGCTCAACTCGATCCGCTGGTCCTCGCTCATCCGCTCCCACAGCGGGGTGCCGTAGAGGGAGCAGCGGTGCTCCGGTGTGTACCGCAGCCCGTCGACGAGCGGCGCGGCCCAGTCGATGTCGACCTCCGGGTCGTAGAACTTGTCTGCCGAGGAGTTGAGCAGTCGTTCCGCGGTCTTCTCGCGATCGGCGACCTTCAAGGGCCTCGTCATCAGGTCCTCCGCATGGAGTAAGTGTTACTTGAGGTAACGGTTACTTCTGGTAGCGTGCGTCACATGGCTCGCACTGTCAAGGGTGGTTCGGACGCACGCCGCGAACGGTGGAAGGGGCACCGCGAGGCCAGACGGGCGGAGTTCGTCGACGCGACGATCAGAGCGGTGGCCAGGAACGGGCCGGACGTGGGCATGGACGAGATCGCCGCCGAGGCCGGCGTCAGCAAGCCCGTGCTCTACCGCCACTTCGCCGACAAGTCGGACCTCTACCTCGCTGTCGGCAGGCGCGGCACCGACATGCTCATGGATCGCCTCGGGCCCGCCATCGAGAAGGACGGCCCGATCCGCGACCGGATCCGCGGCATCGTCGACGCCTACCTCTGCGTCATCGAGGAGAACCCCAACCTCTACCGCTTCGTCGTCCGCGGCTCCTTCACCGACCGCCCGGTCGAACAGGACGTCGTCCACGAGGACAAGGCCCTGATCGCGGCCAACCTGGCCCGCATCCTCGGCGACTACCTGCGCGCGTTCGACATGGACTCGGGCGGCGCCGAACCGTGGGCGCACGCCCTGGTCGGCATGGTGCAGAACGCGGGCGACTGGTGGCTGGACCGCCAGTCCATGAGCAGGCAAAGCCTCAGCGAATACCTGGCGACCATCATTTGGCACGCCATCGACGGCCTCCTCCGCTCCGCCGACATCACCGTCGACCCCGACCTGCCCCTGCCCGGCAGCGTCTTCAAGACCGAACCGACCCTGCGCCTGATCAACGGGGAGGACACGTGAACGACGACGAGGGCTACGCCGGCCAGGCGGAACTCCTCTTCGACGACCGATCCGTCCCGGTCGAGGTCGAGTTGAGGGGCTTCTTCCAACCCATCGACGGCCGCTACCACTGGTACGGCCGAGTCGCGGCGAACGACCAGGTGTCCACTTTGGTCGAAGCAGGCGCCAGAACAGCCCTACTGCGCACCCCAACCGGCGAAGCCCAGGGCACCCTGACCGACCCCGACCCGTGGAGCCGGTACCGAGTCAGCGGCACCAGCACCCCACCGTTCCGCGTGACCTGAACCGGCCCAGTCCGAAGAGGACCAGAGGTCCCCCGGTCGTGAAGGCCCCCGATTCACACGGTACGGCGGGGGTACGACAGTTTTTGAAAGTCGGGTTGGCGCGGGGTGCGAAACGCAGGGTCGGGGTGGGGTGGCTGAGGTGCGCGGGTAGGGCGACGGGCCGATGTGAGGCGCGGAGGGGCGAGCGCGGGGCACGAGACACGGTCGCTGGGTGCCGGCCACAGGGTGCCGGGTGCCAAGCGCTGGCCACAGGGTGCAGAGGGGCTGAGTGCAGGGTCTGGGGTGCTGAGTGCTGGCCGCAGAGGATGTCGGGTGTTTGAGGGGCGGGCGCGAGCCGTCGATCGCTGGCCTGAGCGTCGGATGCCAGCCGCTGGGTACCGGTGCAAACCGCCGGTCGCCGGCTGGCCGACCTAACCGCCTGAAAAGTGCCACTCAGCCGCCTGAAACCTCGCTTGCCCACCCGGCCGCACCAACAGCCTGAAAGCCGCCTTTCCACCCGCCTGACCTGGCCCGACGCGCAGCGTGGCCGGTTTTACTTGGGGGATTTGCCCCTTAAAATTGCAGATCGGGCAGGGCTTTCGGGCACTGCCTTTTCGCCCGATCAAGGGGCAAATCCAGGGGCCCCAAGTCAAACCGGCCACACCTACAACGTTGCCGACCGACACCCGCCCTAAAGCCGCCCACAACGTTGCCGACCGACACCACATCCCACACCAAGCAGCCGATCACACCCCGCCCCAGAACACACCGAACAGAGGTCCCCCGATCAGCAAGACCCCCCGACACACACGCTAACCAAGAGGTCCGACACAAAACCCCCCGAAAACGCCACAAGGGACCACCCGATCAGGTGGTCCCTTGCCGCACAGAAGAAGACCTAGTCCCCCGAAGCGAACCCAACCCGACGTGTGTCGCTGGGCCCGATCTCGACGTAGGAGATGCGCGTCGTGGGCACCACGAAGCGGGCGCCCTTCTGGTCCACCAGCACGAGCTGGCCGCTCTGCTCCTTGAACGCGACGGCGACCAGCGACTCAACCTCGTCAGGGGTGAGACCGCTGGACACGACGAGCTCCCGCGGGCTGTCCGCGATGCCGACCCTGACCTCCACGCTGACCTCCGTGCACAAAAGATTTCGACGCTCGACCGGCGAACCCGTCGACGATGACCGATTCCAACCCTAGCCGAGCCCGAGGTTGCCCATGCGCCGCGTGTGGCTCTGCTGGAGCCGTCGGAAGAGGCCGGCGATGCCCGCGAGGTCGCCGGAGCCGCGGATGATCAGTTCGGCGAGTCCGTCCCGTTCGGCCACCACGTACTGGGCCTGCGTCAATGCCTCGCCGAGCAGCCTGCGGCCCCACAGCGTGAGCCGGTCCTTCAGCTTCGGGTCGGCCGCGCAGGCGGCTCGGACTTCGCGCTCGGCGAACGCCGAGTGGCCCGTGTCGTCGAGCACGGCGAGCACCAGGGCCCTGGTGCCCTCGTCCAGCCACTCGGCCACCTCGCGGTAGAAATCGGCCGCCAGGCCGTCGCCGACGTAGGCCTTGACCAGTGACTCGTGCCACGACCGGGGGGCTGTGGACGCGTGGAAGTTGTCGAAGCCCGCGACGAACGGGCGCATCACGTCCTCGATCACCACGCCGCGTTCGGCGAGGTAGCGCTCGAGCTGGGAGTAGTGGCCGATCTCGGCCGCCGCCATGGCCGAGAGATCGGCCCGGCCCGCCAGAGTCGGTGCTGTGCGGGCATCTTCCGCCAGTCGGTCGAACGCCGACAGCTCGCCGTACGCGAGCGCGCCGAGCAGGTCGACGACACCTTCCTCAACGCTTCCGCCCTCGACAACGGGGGCCGCCTCCGCCTCGCTCATGGGGTCGAGCCTAGTCGGGCGCGGTGTTGCGCGGCGGTGACCGGCAGGTCTCGGTCCATGGTCGAACTCGGCGAGAAACCCCGATTGGCGTACCTGGCAGGTAGACTCGCTCTTTGACGCCCGGCGGTCGACGCTGCGCGGCCCAGGTCGGCATGCCTGCCGACGGGCTCGCGGCAGTGACGGAGCCGCGGTTGCAGATCACGGCGGCATGGTGCCGCCACGTGAGGGTGCGCGCACAAACCTCGCCGGCCCTCCCGCTCCACGCCCGGCCACTCCCGATCCGGCCCGCTGGCAGTGGTGCGGTCGAGAGGCCCGTCCAGGGCCCGTGCGCGCTGGTATGAGAGAGGCGATCACCCTGACCGCTAGCGATGAAGACCTGACCAATCTCGACCCGGTGGCACTGGAGCACAGCGAGGCCGGTGTCCCGGATGAGGACACCTCCCAGCCGCTGATGGCCAACGCACCCGTCGAGAACACCGCCCCGACGTTCGCCGAGCTCGGCGTGCGCGAGGAGATCGTGCGCGCGCTCGGCGAAGCCGGCATCGAACGCACGTTCGCGATCCAGGAGCTGACCCTCCCGCTCGCCCTGGCGGGTGACGACGTCATCGGCCAGGCCCGCACGGGCACCGGCAAGACGCTGGGCTTCGGCATCCCGCTGCTCCAGCGCATCGTCTCCCCCGGCGACGGCACGCCCCAGGCGCTCGTGGTGGTCCCGACCCGCGAGCTGTGCCTCCAGGTGACCCGCGACCTGACGGAGGCCGCGAAGTACCTCGACATCAACGTCCTCGCGATCTACGGCGGCCGTCCGTACGAGCCCCAGATCGCGGCGCTGCGCAAGGGCGTCGACGTGGTCGTCGGCACGCCCGGCCGCCTGCTCGACCTCGCCGAGCAACGCCACCTGGTGCTGGGCAAGGTCAAGAACCTCGTCCTGGACGAGGCGGACGAGATGCTCGACCTGGGCTTCCTGCCGGACATCGAGCGCGTCCTGCGCATGGTCCCGGACGAGCGGCAGACGATGCTGTTCTCGGCGACCATGCCGGGCCCGATCATCACGCTCGCGCGCACGTTCCTCACGCAGCCCACGCACATCCGGGCCGAGGAGAACGACGCCAGCGCGATCCACGAGCGCACGGAGCAGTTCGTCTACCGCGCGCACGCGCTGGACAAGGTGGAGCTGCTGGCCCGCCTGCTCCAGGCGAAGGACCGCGGCCTGTCGATGATCTTCACCCGCACCAAGCGGACCGCGCAGAAGATCTCGGACGACCTCGCCGAGCGCGGTTTCGCCGCGGCGGCGGTGCACGGCGACCTCGGCCAGGGCGCCCGTGAGCAGGCGCTCCGCGCGTTCCGCGCGGGCAAGGTGGACGTGCTGGTCGCGACGGACGTCGCCGCGCGCGGCATCGACGTGGCCGGCGTGACGCACGTCGTCAACTACCAGTGCCCCGAGGACGAGAAGACCTACGTGCACCGCATCGGCCGCACGGGTCGCGCGGGCCGCACGGGTGTCGCGGTCACGTTCGTCGACTGGGACGAGGAGCCGCGCTGGAAGTCGATCAGCGACGCGCTGAACCTCGGCAAGCCGGAGCCGGTGGAGACGTACTCGACGTCGGACCACCTGTTCACGGACCTGGACATCCCGCCGAGTTCGACGGGCAGGCTGCCGCTGGGCCAGCGGACCCGCACCGGTCTGGACTCGGAGCCCGAGGAGGACCTCAAGGGCGACAAGAAGGGCGGCGCGCGCAAGCGGAGCCGCAGCCGCACGACGCGCGGCGGCGGTTCGGCCGCGGGCGCCGAGCAGCAGCCGACCACGTCGAGCACGCCCGCGACGAAGACCCCCGAACCGGGTGAAGAGGACGGCACGCGTCGTCCCCGCAGGCGGCGCAGCCGTGGCGGTGCACCGGTCGCGGGCGAAACCGCTGGTCAGGCCCCTGAGGCCGCCGCTGAGGGCGCACCGAGCGAGAATGGTGAGCGTCCCGCGAGGCGGCGCAGGCGTCGGCGCGCGGGCGGTGAGCCGGGCGGAAACGCGGAGGCGGCTGCGAACGACAGCGTCTCCTCGGCAGACTGACACCTGACGCGAGCGGTGCACGAACGAACGATCGGGAGCCAGGCAGTGGGACAGTCGGAGCAGGTCGAGGAATCCGCACTCCTGGCTCCCGAGTCGAACGGGAGCACACCTCTCCCCGAGGACGTGCTCGCCCCGCCCGCGGCGGACACCCCGGAGCCCCCTCCGGACCTGCCCGAGCGGTCCTTCCGCACGCGCGGCGACTTCATCGCCGTGGCGCTGCTGACGGTGGCCGTGCTGGTGACGGCGTCGCTCGTGTACGCGTTCAGCGACGCGCGCGCGACGACGTCCCAGACGACTTCCGCGCCCGCTCCCGAGCTGCCGGTGGCCGACAAGCTGCCGCCGTCGCTCGCGGAGATCTGGCGGGCCCCCAGCGGCGGCAGCCAGGCCCCGACGTGGATCGGCACGGTCGTCGTGACCGGTGATGGCGGCGAGGTCGTCGGCCGCGACCCGCTGACCGGCGACGTCCGCTGGCGCTACAGCCGCGACCTGCCGCTGTGCACGATCACCGCGGCCTGGGACAAGGCGCTGGTGTCGTACAGCAAGGGCACCGGCTGCTCCGAGATCACCTCGCTCGACCCCGTGACCGGCGCCCGCGGCCCCCAGCGCAACGGCGACGCCGAACTGGGTTCGCGGCTGCTCACCGAGGGCTCGCACGTCCTCACCACCGGCAAGAAGTACGTCGAGGTCTACCGCAAGGACGACCTAGTCCGCTCCATGGAGTACGGCCAGCTGCGCGCCATCGTGAACCCGAACAAGCAGCCCCGCACCGGCTGCGAGTACGGCTCGTTCGCGGTCACCACCGGCAAGATCGCGCTGGTCGAACGCTGCTACGCGAACGACCCGTCGGACCGCCTCACCGTCCTGAAGCCCAACCCGGAGAAGTCCGACACCCCCGAGGTCTTCAGCAGCGTCGTACTCGCCACCAAGGGCGCACGGGTGGTCGCCGTGACCAACAACCGCGTAGCCGTCGTCACCCCCGGCTCCCCCGCGAAGCTGACCGTGTTCGACGCCGACACCGGCGGCCTGATCAACGAGTACCCGCTCGACCTGCCCGAGTCCGACCTCGCGGGCGACCCGCCGAACGGCATCGTCCCCATCACCGTCAGCACCGCGAACATCTACTGGTTCACGGGCTCCCGCACCATCGCCCTGTCCCTGGAGGACCTCAGTCCCAAGTGGACCGTGCAGGGCGCCATCGGCTCCGGCAGCACCCTGGCCGGGCACGCCCTGATCCCCGTCAAGGACGGCATCAAGGTGCTCGACCAGTTGACCGGCACCGAGATCGGCACGGTCCCGGTGAACCGCAAGGGCTACGAGGGGTCCATCCAGTCCAGCACGATCGGCCCAGTGGTCCTGGAGCAGCGCGGGAACACCCTCGTGGCCCTGCGTTAGAGGTCTCACTTCAGCAGACCGAAACGTCCGCGTTGCGGCAGACTGAAGCCGTGTACTCGCAGATCAGCCCCCACCGCGCCGCCAGAGTCGACCTACCGGGCCGCTACGGTCCGGTGGCAGCCCTGCGCGCAACCCCGGTAGGCACCGACCTCGGCGCCACGGCCCTGCTGGTACCCGGCTTCACCGGCTCCAAAGAGGACTTCGCCCCACTCGTCAACCCCCTGTCGGACTCCGGCTTGGAGGTCGTGGCCATCGACCTCCCCGGCCAGTACGAGTCGGCCGGCCCCGCAGCGGAATCGGACTACCGACCCTCCGTACTCGGTGAGGCACTGGCCGAACTGGTCGAGAAACTCGCCGCCGAAGGCCGCCGAGTACTACTGCTGGGCCATTCCTTCGGCGGCTTGGTGGCACGGGGAGCCGTATTCGCCGGCGCACCCATCGCAGGCCTGACCCTCATGTCATCCGGCCCCGGCGAACTCCCCATGGGCGAACGCCGCACCGCACTGGACCACGGCGAAATGATCATGCGCGAACACGGCGTAGAAGCCGCACAACAACTTGCAGAACAACGATCAATGCTCAGCCCGAAGTGGCAAACGCTCCCCGACAGACTGCGCACCCTGCTACGAGACCGCTTCCTCCACTCCACCCCGCAAAGCCTCCTGGGAATGGGCGCGGCAATCAGGGTCGAACCAGACCTCGTGGCAAAACTAGCCAGAACCCTCCGAACCGCACAGGTCCCCTGCCTGGTCGTCTGCGGCGAAGCCGACGACGCCTGGTCACCAGCAGGCCAACGCGACATGGCAGAACGCCTGGACGCAGACTTCGCAGTACTGGCAGGCGCCATGCACTCCCCGAACACCGAAACCCCAGAAGCCCTGCTAACCACCCTGCTACCAACCTGGCGAGCCTGGCTAACCTCCTGACAAAAACAAACAAACAAAGGCCACACACACGCTTCCCAGCCGCCGGCCCACACACGATTCCGGGCGACCCACCACTTGGGCGAGACAAGGCCTTCCCTAGTCGTGTCCGATTTTACTTGGGGGATTTGCCCCTTAAAATTTCGGATCGGGCAGGGCTTTCGGGCACTGCCTTTTCGCCCGATCAAGGGGCAAATCTAGGGGCCAAGTCAAATCGGACACATCTCGCTGGGAGTTACTGCTCCGGCGTGGGCTCCCCAGCTGAGATCCCCGGGGCGATCCCCGCCACCCCGCTCGCGCAATTGTCTCAATCTTTGATCTTGGTTTGTCAAGGCGGGAAAGATGCCCTGACAAACCAAGATCAAAGAGGAGGGCGCTTCGGATCGGGGCGACGGGGGAGTTCTGTGTCGGGTCAGTTGCGTGCGTCCGCTTGCGAACAGCAGCGACACCCCAGCCCGTCATCGAACTTGAGCGGTCTGGTGCGGCCAGGCCATCGAGCTTGAGCAGCCATGCATGAGCAGCCACCAGTCGCCAGGGTAGCTAGTGCGGCCGACCCGACATCCGCCAAGCCCCAGGTCCCGGCACCAACCCACTCCTCACCCGATGAGCCGGATTCCCCCACTCCGACCTCCCCGCCACGGCCTCCCCACCTGCCGCAGCCCCGCTCGCCACAGCCGAAACCACCACAGCCGTCAACGCGGCCAATTCCTCATCATCCGGGTTCCCCCGAACAACCCTCAACACCGGCCCCGTCACAGCGGAATGTTCCCATGCTTCTTCGGCGGCAAAGTCTCCCGCTTATCCCTCAACACATTCAACGCCCGAGCCACATAAGCCCGCGTATACGAAGGCGGGATCACCGAATCCACATACCCCCGCTCAGCGGCCACATAAGGATTGCACAACGCATCCTCGTACTCAGCCTGCAATCGAGCCCTCAACGCGTCAACATCCTCACCGGCATCAACCGCACTGGCCAACGTCTTCCGATGCACGATATTGGCCGCCCCGGAAGCCCCCATCACCGCGATCTGCGCAGTCGGCCAAGCCAGATTGACATCCGCCCCCAGATGCTTCGACCCCATCACGTCATAAGCCCCACCATAAGCCTTACGGGTGATCACCGTAACCAACGGCACAGTGGCCTCAGCATAAGCGTAGATCAACTTGGCCCCACGCCGAATGATCCCGTTCCACTCCTGATCCGTACCCGGCAAAAACCCGGGCACATCCACAAAAGTCAACACCGGAACATTGAAAGCATCACAGGTCCGAACGAACCGTGCCGCCTTCTCACTGGCGTCGATGTCCAGGCACCCGGCGTACTGCGTGGGCTGGTTGGCCACGATCCCCACCGCGTGCCCGTCCACCCGCCCGTACCCGATCAGGATGTTCGGCGCGAACAGCGGCTGGACCTCGAGGAACTCCCCGCTGTCCAACACGCGGGTCAGGACCTCGTGCATGTCGTACGGCTGGTTCGCCGAGTCCGGGATCAGCGTGTCCAGTTCCCGGTCCTCGTCCGTGACCGACTCCTCCACGCTCCCGTGCAGCAGGTCCTGCGGCGCGTCGAAGACGGGCGACTCGGCCAGGTTGTTGGACGGCAAGTACGACAGGAGTTCCTTGACGTACGCGATCGCGTCGTCCTCGTCCGCCCCGAGGTAGTGGGCGTTCCCGGACTTCGTGTTGTGCGTCCGCCCACCGCCCAGCTCCTCGAACCCGACGTCCTCCCCGGTGACGGTCTTGATCACGTCCGGTCCGGTGATGAACATGTGGGACGTCTGGTCGACCATCACCACGAAGTCGGTGAGGGCGGGCGAGTACACGTGCCCGCCCGCGTTCGCGCCCATGATCAGCGAGATCTGCGGGATGACCCCGGAGGCCTGGACGTTCCGGCGGAAGATCTCGCCGTACAGGCCCAGGGAGACGACCCCCTCCTGGATCCGCGCGCCGCCGCCCTCGTTGATCCCGACCAGCGGTCGCCCGGTCTTCAGCGCGAGGTCCATGATCTTGACGATCTTCTCGCCGTACACCTCGCCCAGCGACCCGCCGAAGATCGTCACGTCCTGGCTGAACACGCACACCGGACGCCCGTCGACCGTCCCGTACCCGGTCACGACGCCGTCGCCGTACGGCCGGTTCTTCTCCAGCCCGAAGTTGGTCGAACGATGTCGGGCCAGCTCGTCCAACTCGACGAACGACCCGGCGTCCAGCAACGCGTCGATGCGCTCGCGGGCGGTCTTCTTGCCCTTCGCGTGCTGCTTCTCGATCGCACGCTCCGAACCCGCGTGCACCGCGGCCTCGTTGCGGCGGTAGAGGTCGGCCAGCTTCCCGGCCGTGGTGTGGACGTCGGCCTCGTCGCCGACCGGTTCCGTGGCACTGCTCATAGCCAGGCAGCCTAACCACAGGTTAGCGACCGTGTACTGATCAGTAGCTCACGTCACGGGAAGGAGTCTTGACCTCCAGCCAGGTCGAGATTGCAGGCTTGACCGGTCCACCTCGCCGCGCGTCCCGCTCCGACCGGCGGCGGGGTGGACGTCTTCCTAGGATGGCGCGGTGAGCACGCCACTGGACGTCGACGCGCTGCGGTCCCGCCTGGTCGGGCCGTACGCCTCGGTCGACTTCACCCCCAGCACCCCGTCCACGAACGCCGACCTGGTGAAGGCCGCCGCCGACGGCGCGCCCGACCGGACGGTGCTGATCGCCGACGAGCAGACGGCCGGGCAAGGGCGGCGGGGGAGGTCGTGGGTGTCGCCGCCCGGTAGCGGGCTGTACGTGAGCGTGCTGTTCCGGCCGGAGGGCGTCGAGCCCGCGAAGCTGCCGTGGCTGACGTTGATCGCCGGGTTGGCTCTGGTGCGGGTCGCGGACTCCGTCGGGGTCGAGGCGACGCTGAAGTGGCCGAACGACCTGCTGCTCGGACCGGCGCGCGACAAGGGCGCGGGGGTGTTGGCCGAGGCGAACGGCGGTGCCGTGGTCGTGGGCGTGGGGCTGAACGTGGCGCCGCTGCCCGCGGACGTCGTGCCGGGGCCGGGTGGGCTCGCGCCGACGTCGTTGGCGGACCAGGGGGCGACCGGACTGGACCGGACGGACATCGCCGAGCGGCTGCTGACCGCCCTGTCCGAGTTGGAGTTCGACTGGCGCCTGGCGGGTGGCGACGCCCGTTCGACCGGCCTGCTGGACCGGTACCGCGAGCGCTGCTCGACCCTCGGCCGGCGGGTCCGGGTCGAGTTGAGCGGCGGGGCCGAACTGGTCGGGACCGGGCAGGACGTGGCCGGGGACGGGACGCTCGTGGTGCGGGCCGACGACGGCGTGGACCACACGGTTTCCGCTGGTGACGTCGTTCACCTCCGCGCGGTATAACGAACACGGCGAAGGTCCCGACCGGGCCCCGTGTCCGGCGGTACCGTGGCCCGACCGTTCAGCGCCGCTCAACCGGAGGACCGCCGTGGCGTACCCCGACGACCTGCTCAGCCCCAGTGAGCACGTCGTGATCCACAATCACCCGCACTGGAAGATGCTGCTGCTCCCGGTGTTCTTCCTCCTCGCGGTGGTGGCGGCGTTCGCCTTCACCGCGTCGCTGGTCTCCGAGCAGTCGTGGTCGCAGATCGCCCAGATCGCGCTCGTCGTCGTCGGCGTGGTCCTGGTCGGCTGGCTGACGCTGGCGCCGCTGATCCGCTGGCGCACCACGCACTTCATCGTCACCAGCGACCGGGTGATGGCGCGCGAGGGCGTCCTCAAGCGGACCGGGCTGGACATCCCGCTGTCGCGGATCAACAGCGTCCGGTTCGAGCACAGCCTGCTGGACCGGGTGCTCGGCTGCGGCACGCTGATCATCGAGTCGGCGTCGGACGAACCGCTGGAGTTCGACGACATCCCGAAGGTCGAGCGGGTGCACTCGCTGCTGTACCGGGAGATCAACGACAACCCGGACGACGACTACCGACCGGGGAACGCGGTGGCCGATGGGCGCGCGTGAGGTGTCCCGACGTGATTCCCCCAGCGGAGGGACCGTGAAGCGCAGTCTCCCCGATGTGGTCCCCGGCAACGGCTTGCCGGAGCGGATCACCATCTGGGAGGTCGGTGCGCGCGACGGGTTGCAGAACGAGTCCGCGGTCGTGCCGGTCGACGTGAAGCTGGAGTTCCTGGACCGGATGGCCGACGCCGGGTCGACGGTGCTGGAGGCGACCAGTTTCGTGCACCCGAAGTGGGTGCCGCAGCTCGCCGACGCCGAGGAACTGCTGTCCCGGTTGGACCAGCGGCCCGGTGTCCGCTACCCGGTGCTGGTGCCGAACGAGCGCGGCCTCGACCGCGCGCTGGCGGCGGGCGTGCGGGACATCGCGATCTTCGCCAGCGCCACGGAGACGTTCGCCAACCGCAACCTCAACCGCACGCTGGACGAGCAGTTCACGATGTTCGAGCCGGTCGTGACGCGCGCCCGCGCCGAAGGCCTGGACGTGCGCGGGTACGTGTCGATGTGCTTCGGCGACCCGTGGGAGGGCCCGGTCTCGCGCGAGCAGGTCGTCGCGGTCGGCAAGCGGCTGCTGGACATGGGCTGCTCGCAGCTCTCGCTCGGCGACACGATCGGCGTCGCCACGCCGGGCCAGGTGAAGGCCCTGCTGGGGATGTTCGACTCGGTCGAACCGTTGGCCGTGCACTTCCACGACACGTACGGCCAGGCGCTCGCCAACACCTACGCGTCGCTGGAGTGCGGGGTGACGACGGTCGACGCGTCGGCCGGCGGTCTCGGCGGCTGCCCGTACGCGGAGTCCGCGACCGGCAACCTGGCCACCGAGGACCTCGTCTGGATGCTCGACGGCCTGGGCATCAAGCACGGCGTGGACCTCGACAAGCTGGCCGACACCAGCAAGTGGATGTCCGGTGTGCTCGGACGTCCGAGTCCCTCGGGTGTCGTCAGGGCCCTACGGGGCTGACGCGCGGGTGCTGAAGATGCCGGTGAAGGTCAGCTCGTAGACCTTCTCGTCGCCCCGGTAGGCCGCTCCGGTGATCTCCACCAGGCCGAGTTCGGGGCGGCTCCTGGACACGCGGGCCCCGAGGACCACCATCTCGCAGCGCAGGACGTCACCAGCGAACACGGGCGCGAGCCACTTCAGGTCGCGTCCGCCCGGCGAGCCCTGCGACGTCGAGTCGGCCAGCACGTGGTCGACGTACTGGCGCATCCACAGCGACGCGGTGAACCAGCCGGACGTGGCCAGCCCGCCGAGGACGGACCTCTTCCCGGCCTCCTCGTCGAGGTGGAACGGCTGGGGGTCGAAGCGCTCGGCGAACGCCAGCATCTCGTCGCGGTCGACTACGACCTCCCCGAGCGGGATGATCCGTCCAGGCGTCAGGTCTTCGTAGGCGGTGGTGCTCATGAGGAGATACAACCACTGGGAACCGGCCGCCGTGCACGGACGTCCAACGCGCGTGAACCGGAGGTGGCCGTGACGTCAGACCATCGGGGCCAGGTCGAGGAGCTGCTCGCCGACTACCGGCGCACCCGTGACCAGTTGGCGTCCGTGCAGCGCGACCTGGCGGGCATCACGGCGTCGGCGACCAGCCCGGACGGAACGGTCACCGCGACCGTCGGCACGGGCGGGACGCTGACCGACCTGGTGCTGGCGGACAACGCGTACCGCTCGCACCGGCCCGCGCAGCTCGCCGAGCTGATCCTCCGGACGACGGAGGCCGCCGTGGCGGAAGCGGCCGAGCGGACCTACCGGACCCTGGCGCCCGTGCTGCCCGCGGACACCGACCCGGCGGCACTCGTGCGCGGCACCGCGGACCTCACCCCCGAGGAGATCGCGCCGCCCGCTCCGCCGAAGCGCCGAGCGCCGGAGGACGACGACTTCGCACTGCGCGACAGCTGGATGGACGACCTGGGGAGGACGCGATGAACGGGTTCGAGGCAGACCTGGTTCGGCTGAACGAGGGCGCCGGCGACTTCACCGGGTTCGCCGAACGCGCGGGCAAGATCGTCTCGGACTTGTCGGGGGTGCTCGACTCGATCGGCCTCTGCTGGGGCACCGACGTGATCGGGCAGAGCTTCGCCGGTGGCCACGTGGCCAAGGCGGACGAGTCGCTGGGCAAGCTCGACGGGCTCTCCGCCCGGTTCGGCGGGGTCGGCGAGCGCTTCGCCGCCACCGCGCAGACGTACGGCCAGGTCGACGGCGGCGCCGCGGGCTCGCTGCGCGACGTCCACAGCTGAGGGGCGCGACGATGGGCATCCAACTTCCACCGGAACTCGTCGAGGTCGCCGCGAAGGCCGGTGTCACCTGGCCCGAGGCCGACGAGGACAAGATGCGCGAGTCCGCCACGGCGTGGCGGGACGCGGGCAACCGCGTCACCGGCCTCGCGGGCGACTCGGACGGGTCTGCGACCAAGACGCTCACCGGGCTCACCGGGGCGACCGGCGACGCGGCCCGCACGCACTGGAACGGCGTGGTCGCGCCGGACGGCGACCTGAACACCGCCGCCAAGGGCTGCCACGCGGCCGCCGACCGGCTGGAGCACGGGGCCGACCAGATCGGCGCCGCCAAGGTCGAACTGG
>DATMCA010000055.1:0-5271 GCA_035559015.1 Umezawaea sp.
CACCACCACCCTGGTCACCACCGGTCGGCCCGGCACGGTGACCTGCAACTTCGGCTCGCGGGTCGAGGTGGCCCGCGGGTGGTCGCCGCGGGAGGCGGACGTGCTGGTCGTGCCCGGCGGTGGCCGCTACACCGACCCGACCGCACCCGGCGTGCGCCGGCTGATGGCCGACCGGGAGTTCCTCCGCCGGTTGGCCGGTGTGGACGCGCTGCGCGTCGGCATCTGCACGGGTGTCATGGTGCTGGCCGCCGCCGGGGTGACCGCCGGCCGCAACGCCACGACCCACGCCGCCGCGAAGGCGGACCTGGCCGCGCGGGGCGCGACGGTCGTCGACGCCCGCGTGGTGGACGACGGCGACCTGATCACCGGCGGCGGGGTCACGTCCGGTCTGGACGTGGCGCTGTGGCTCGTGGAACGCCACCTCGGCGCGAAGACGACCCGGCGGGTGGAGACCATCCTGGAGTACGAGCGGCGCGGCACCGTCTGGCGGGCCTGAGTCGCGGCCCGCGGGTCAGGTCGAGAGCAGGAAGGGCAACCCGGTCACGGCCCACAGCGCACCCGCGGCGAGCACGGACAGCACCGCGGCGGCCGCGAGGCCGATGAGCCGTTCGCGGGTGGTCCGCCCCAGCAGCACCGGGATCAGCGCGCCGACGACGCCGTAGCCGACGGCGTTGCCGTGGTAGGTGAGCGCGAACTCGTACCAGACCGCGTCCATCCCGAAGACCCCGCCGAGCAGGGCCGGACCTGCGATGCGGCGCCACCCGTCACCGGTGCGCCACCACGCCCCGGCCGTGCCGAAGATCGGGCCCGCGACCAGCGCCACCGCCAGCCAGAACAGCGGCCAGGTCAGCTCGCCCATGCCGTCGCGGACCAGTTCGGCGTAGGCGTAGTAACCGACGACCGCGCCGATCTCGGTCGCCGTGCCCGCCAACACCGCCGCGCGGCCGCGGACCTTCACGACCGCGCCCGCCGCGAACGCGGCTGCGGACCAGACGGAACCCGAGTTGGACAACGCCTGGAGCGCGTCGGGCAGCACGCCCTGGAGCACGTTGGTGACCGCGCCGACGAGGAGGCCCGCGACGAGCGCGAGGCCGGTCGACGACGGGGTGGACAGCGGTCGGCGGAGGGGAGCGTTGATCACGGGAGCAGCGTCGCGCGGCCCACGGTTGGCCGACATCAGCCGTGTGGCCGATGTCGGCCGACCGGGTGGCCGGAGTTCCGCGCGAGCTGAACGCCCACCGCCGCCACCGCGCCCACCACGAACGCGGCGCCGCCCAGCGGTCGCACGAGACCGGCGACCAGCACGCAGAACGCGCCGAAGCCGAACAGGCCCTTGAGGACACCCGCCATGGTCCGGGTGGTGGCCGCGCTTCCGTGTTGCGCGTGGACGAAGGCCGCCACCACGCTGGTGGCGACAGGGAAGGGCGCCAGCAGCCCGGTCCACTGCGGACCCAGCGCGCCCGAGGCCGTCGTCACGGCGAACACCAGCACGGCGGTCACCACCGCGCGGCCGGGCAGGTCCCACGACGGCGGTCGTCGCGGCTCGTCGCGGGGTTCGGGTTCGGCGCTCGGGAGGAGTCTCGCCGCGACGGTGGTCGCGAGCAGGGTGATCACCAGGGCGACGGGTGCCGTGACGTGCACGAAGGAGAGCAGGACGTCCACGACCAGGACGGCGGCGCAGCTCAGCGCCGAGGTGGCGAACCAGCCGAACCTGCCGGAGGCGCGGGCGAACACCACCGCGAAGGCGGCCAACGACACGAGCCCCAGCAACGACGAGGTCGCGGCCGACGCGGCGAAGTCGGCGCCGTGCCCGCGGTAGGAGATGAACAGGATCGGCCCGGCGACGATCGGGAGGGCCACGAGAACACCCGTGAGGTGCGGCCCCCAGCGGCGACCGGCGAGGGTCGACGCCACGACCAGCAAGGGAGCGAGGAACAGCTTCAGCGGCAGTATCTCCACTTGCCGCCAGTCTGCCAGATCCCCGCCACGACCCGCTCACGACGCCGGGTGCCGGCTGGATGGGTGGGCCGTCACGGGGAGCATGTGCGGGTCGCGTGCTCGTCGGGGTGGGTGCTGGCCTGGGGGCTTCGTGTGGGCTGGGGTTGGGGTGTTTGTGCCGATGGTGTCCCGCGCTCGTCGTGCCGGGTGTCGGTTGAGGTGCGGGCCACTGCGGGGAGCTTGCGCGGGTCGCGCTCGTGCTCGTCGGGGTGGGTGCCGGTCTGGGGGCTTCATGCGGACTGGGGGTGTCTGTGTCGGTGGTGCCCCCCGCTCGTCGCGCCGATGCCGGTTGGAGTGGTGGGCCGCCACGGGGGCATGTGCGGGCCGCGCGCTCGTCGCGGCGGGTGCCCGCCAGGGGTTTCGGGGCTGGTGAGGGGTGGTGACCGCGCTCGTCGCGCTGAGTGCCGGGCAGGGGCGGGCTTCGCGCAGTTGGCGGGGGTGTGCGTGCGCGGGTCATGCCAGCGCTCGTCGCGCCGGCCGTGCAACCCCGCACCGTCGCCCGGCGAGGGAATCCTCCCCCTGCCGGGTGCGGCCCCCGTCAGCCGCACCCGGCGCCCCCAAGTCAGCCAGGGCCGAGTCAGCCAGGGGCCACGGCCCGGCCGGTTTGCGGGGAGATCATGCCCGCGCACAGGCCGCGGCTCGCCAAGCCCTGGGCGATCCGGGGGATCGCGGCGCGGGTGTTGGCGGGCCATTCGTGCATGAGGATGACCTGGCCGTTGGTGAGCCTGGCGTTGGCCTGGACGATCGCGTCGGTGCTCGCGCCGTTCCAGTCCTGCGAGTCGACGTCCCAGATGACCTGCGTCAGGCCGTACTTGGCCGCGACCGACCGCACGGTCGCGTTGGTCTCGCCGTACGGCGGGCGGAACAGCCTCGGCGTGCCGCCTCCCGCGTTGGCGATGGCCTGCTGGGTGCGGGAGATCTCCGAGTCGACCTGCGCCTGGCTCTGCTGCGTCAGGTGCGGGTGGCTGTAGCTGTGGTTGCCGATCCACATGCCCGCCTGGGCCTCGGCGCGGACCTGGGCCGGGTTGGCGGCGGCGTTGTTGCCCTGGTTGAACATCGTGGCGCGCAAACCGTTCTGCCGCAACGCGTTCAGCAGGGCCGGGGTGTTGCCGGACGACGGGCCGTCGTCGAACGTGAGCCCGACGTACCCGTTGCAGGCGGCGGCGTTCGCCGGGGTGGCGGCGACGGTGCTCGCCACCGCCAGCGCGGCGACGGCCAGTCCGGTGACCAGAGAGCGTTTCGTTCGCATGCGGGTGGTCCCTTCATCATTCCGGTGTGGGCGGCGGTCTCCCGTGGACCGGGAGACCGCCGGTCGGGTCACTGCACGGTGATGTTGGAGTTGCCGCTGCTCTGGTAGCCCTCGGTCGCCAGGATCATGTAGTAGTTGAAGCTTCCCAGCCTCATGTTGGCGCGGGACCACGCGTCGAAGTGGTTGCCGGTGGTGATGGTCCCGCCGGTCTTCTTCTGCTGGCGGACGCTCCAGAACTGGGGGAACGTCTTGTTGTTGCCCTCGATCGACGGGGCGTTGTACCTCATCGTCTGGTAGATGTCGTAGGTGCCGCCGTCGGTGGTCACCGTGCCCTTGTACGTGCCGGTGGGCCGGTAGTTGCCCCAGTTGTCGACGACGTAGTACTCGACGAGCGGGTTGGACGTCCAGCCGTAGAGCGCCAGGTAGCCGTTGCCGGACGGGTTGAAGCTGCCCGAGTAGCTCACCGTCCTGCGTGAACCGTTGCTCCAGCCCTTGCCGCCGACGAAGTTGCCGGTGTTGCTCCACGAAGTGCTGTAGTTGCCGCCGGAGCCCAGGTTGATGCAGGCCGATCCGCCGCCGTCGGTCCACCACGAGTAGTAGTAGCCGTTGTGGGTACCGGTTTGGCTGGAGCACGTGGCGGCGTTCGCCACCCCCACCGAGCCGGGCAGGATCGCCATGACGAGCGCGGCGCAGGCGCCGCCGGCGATCACTTTGAAGCGGCTGAGCCCGTGGCTCCTCGGACGTGCGGGGACGTCGGTCGTGCGCATGCTTCCTCCTCGTTGAGGGTGTGACGCGGCGGCGAGGCAGCGTGATGCGACCCGACGGGCTGCGGCCCGGACCCGACTCGGCCGGTGACCCGGAGCGACGGTGTTGAGCCCTGTCGACACAGACAGTGTTGGACGGGCTCCGCGATGTTGTCAACGGGTTTCGGGAATGTTTCGGAAACTATCTTTGACGATCGCGGCAGGGAAAGTGGCTTCAATCAACACTTGTCTCAAGGTTTGGACATGCTCCGAGTGGTCTACGCTGAATCGATTGACCAGGTGGGGAGGTCATCGACCTCGAAAGTTTCGGGTAAGCGTGACGGTTTATGATCATCGAATGCCCCGACGAGCGCCGACCGCGCGTCAAGTCCTGCGGTGGTCGCGCCTGCTGATCGCCGTCGGCGTCACCGCCTGCGCGCTCCTCGGTGCGGTGCGGCTCGTGGTGCCCGCCACCGCGGGGACGGAAGGCGAACCCGCCGGGGTTCGACGGCAGTTGGCGTTCCTCCGCGCGGAGTTGGACAACGGCGCGGGCGCGGAGGCGCAGGGCCTCTTCCCCGAGGGGAACTTCTTCCTGCACGCGTTGTACGGGCTGAGCTGGGTCGAGATCGGGATGCGGGAACCCGACGGCGAGCGGTCGGAAGCGCTGCGCGAAGCCCGGTACGCGCTGGAGCGGTTGGACTCGCCGTTCGGCCGCCTCCCGTTCAGCCCGGCGCTCTCGCCGACCTACGGCGTGTTCTACCGCGGGTGGTCCAACTGGCTGCGCGGCGGCGTGTTGAGCCTGCAACCCGCGGACCGGCGCGATCCCGCCGAGCTGGAGCGCTTCACCGAGGACTCGACCGCGCTCGGGGCGGCGTTCGACGCGTCGGCCTCGCCGTACCTGGCGGCCTACCCCGGTCAGGCGTGGCCGGTCGACTCGACCGTGGCGATGGCGTCGCTGCGGCTGCACGACACCCTGCTGCCGCCGCGGTTCGCCGGCACCGCCGAGCGGTGGCTCCGGGGCGTGCGCGAACGCCTCGACCCCCGCACCGGACTGCTCCCGCACCGCGTCGACCCCGACACCGGCGACCCCGCCGAGGTGGCCAGGGGCAGTTCGCAGAGCCTCGTCCACCGGTTCCTCCGCGAGGTCGACCCGGCCTTCGCGGACCAGCAGTACCAGCGCTTCCGCGAGCTTTTCGTCGTCTCGCCGCTCGGCTTGGGCCCGGCCGTGCGGGAGTACCCGGACGGGGTGGACGGGCCCGCCGACGTCGACTCCGGTCCGCT